>CAIXBE010000054.1 GCA_903917595.1 uncultured Rhodobacterales bacterium | reverse complement strand
TCACTGGCGCAGTTCACCTGCGCCCGCCACCGTCTGGTCGATGCAGGCGACCACCTGATCCTGATCGGCCGGGTGACGGATTTCGCGGTGGGCGAAGGTCAGCCGCTGGGCTATTTCCGGGGCAATTACTTCAGCGTCGGGCTGGAGCACGATCTGGTCGAAGCCGCCGCCGCCAAAGGCAGCCGCATCGGCGCGGTTCTATCGGCAGACGGTGGGATCCTGATGCAAAAGGTAGCGAGCGGCAAGCTGTCACTGCCGCTGTCGCCCGGACCGGCACCTTCGCTGGATGCGCTGCAGGCCTCGCTGACCGCACAAGGCATGCAACCCGAGATCGACTTTGTCTACGCCGCCTTCGACGACCGGGTCGCGGGCGGCCATGCGATCTATTACCACGGTCAGGTCGCAGGCGACCTTGCGCCGGGATACCTGATCCTGCCGATGGCCGACCTGGCGACAGCCGCCATCGCCAATGCCTCCGAGGCGCAGATGCTGGCGCGCTATGCCGCCGACTTCCGCAACGGCAGCTTCGGCATTTACCACGGAAATGAGACCACCGGCCTGGTCCGACAGATCACGACGCCCTGAACGGCGCTAGAAAGGACACTTCGATGCTACTTCCCGAACTTCGCAAGATCGTGACCTATGACGAGGACATCGTATCGGACGGCGGTCGCGCCGCGACCCCACCCCTGCGGATGATCGGGGTGGCAGCGGTGGTTACCAACCCCTGGGCTGGGCGCGGGTTCGTCGAGGACCTGCAACCCGAGATCAGGCGCATGGCCCCGATCCTTGGCAAGCTTCTGACTGACCGGCTGATCGCGCTTGCCGGTTCGGGGGATGCAATCGAGGCCTACGGCAAAGCCGCCCTGTGCGGCACATCTTGCGAGTTGGAGCATGGCTCGGCCCTGATCCACACCCTGCGTTTCGGCAACTTCTACCGCGAAGCGGTGGGCGCGAAGACCTACCTCGGTTTCACCAACTGCCGGGGCCCGGCCAATACCCAGATCCAGGTCCCCCTGATGGACAAGAACGACAGCGGACGGCGGTCGCATTACCTTACGGTGCAATTCTCGGTCCCCGACGCGCCCGGACCTGACGAGTTGGTGGTGGCGCTGGGGGCCGCAACCGGGGGCCGCCCGCATCACCGGATCGGTGACCGCTATTCCGACCTCAAGGAAATGGGCCACGATCTGGACAATCCGGCCGGGGTCTGACCCCGCCAATGGCCCGGACCTAGGGTCGGGGCCTTACAACTGGGCAAAACTCCGCTCCAACGCGGCAAGAGCACGATCACAGTCCGCCGCATCGAAGACCAGCGGCGGGCGCAGCTTGATGATGTTGCCATGCACGCCCTCGCTGCCCGCCAGCAAGCCCTCGTCGCGCATCAGGCCGGTCAGGCGGTTGGTTTCGGCCGGGGCCGGGGTCTGCCGCGCCCGGTCGGTGACCAGTTCCAGCCCGAAGACCAGCCCCATCCCGCGCACATCGCCGATGATCGCGTGGCGGTCCTTCAGCGCAAGAAGGCCCGCCCTGAACCGTGCGCCGGTGGTGCGGGCATTGGCCACAAGGTCGCGGTCGCTGATTTCGTCCAGCACGGCAAGGCCCGCCGCACAAGAGACGTTGTTTCCGCCAAAGGTCGAAAAGAACGCGGTTTTCGTGAGGAAATGGTCCAGAATCTCGGGCCGGGTCAGGACGACTCCGATCGGGTGGCCATTGCCTGCGGGCTTGCCGATGGTGACAAAATCCGGGCTGACGCCATGGTGCTGATAGCCCCAGAAATGGTCGCCCATGCGGCCAAAGCCCGACTGCACTTCATCGGCGATGCACAGGCCGCCCGCCGCGCGCACCTTTACGAAGACTTCGGCCACATAGCCGGGCACCGGTTCCAGCACGCCATTGGTCAGAAACGCGCTGTCGATGATCACGGCGGCGGGCCTCATCCCCGCCTCGGCCAGTGAGTGGATCGCGCGGTCGGCATCCATCGCATAGCGCGGGCCAAGGTCCGGGGTTCCGTGGCGGAGGGTGCCGCGATAGCCGTCGGGGGCGGCAATCGTGCGCACATGGTCGGGGGTTTTTGCTGCGCGCAGGGCGCTGGGAGACAGGGCGTCAATCGCTTCGGTGATGCCGTGATAGGCGAAATCCTGGGTCAGCGCACCCCGGTTGCCGGTCCATTCCCGCGCCATGCGCCAGGCGATATCGTTGGCCTCGGACCCCGAATTGACAAAGGCGCAGGCGGTCAGCTCGCCCCCGGTCAGCGCCCCCAATCGTTCGGCATAGTCCAGAAGCTGAGTGCCAAGATAGCGGGTGTTGGTGTTCAGGATCCGGATCTGCGCCGCGATGGCATCGGCCACGCGCGGGTTGCAATGGCCGACGATTGGGACGTTGTTGTAAAGGTCCATATAGCGGCGGCCATCCGCGTCCTGCAGCCAGACGCCCTCGCCACGCACCAGGTGCAGCGGCGGGTCGTAAAAGACATAGGGCCGCGACCCCATGACCTTCTTTCGCCGCGCCATCATATCTGCCACAGGCGGGCCGCCGACCGGGGCCGCATGGCCTGCAGCGGCGGCAAAAAGCGCGGTGGCTTTATCGCGGCCCAGGTCCAGGAAAGGCTGCAGCCCCGCAGGCGTGCCAAACCCGGCGGCGGCGATGTAGTCGGACTGGCCCGGGGCTTCCGCCGCGCGGGTGGCGGTGATCAGGATCGTCGCCAGTTGCCGCGCCAGCGCCAGATCATACAAGAGGTCCACCTCCGCAGGTTCGATCCGCCTGATGCCGCAGTAACCCCGGATCAGCGCGGCCCACAGGTCTTGCGGCTGGTCGGTTTCGTGCAGGAAGTCGGCCATCGCATTGGTCAGGTTCACAATCGCTGGCCCGTGGAACATGTCTCCAAAGTCGATGACCCCGGTGATCCGGGTGCTGTCTTTGGCCAGGATAAGGTTGTGGCCATGCAAGTCACCATGAATGACCTGGGCTGGAAGATACTCCAGCCGGCCGGCAAGCCTTGCCTGCACCGCGTCCACCAGCGCGCCGATCCGCGTCGCATCGGCTCCAAGATGGTCAAGCCCGCCGCGCAGGCGGTCAAGCTGCCGGATATCCCACAAAAGCGCGCGGTCGCCCAGCGCAGGGTGAAAGAACCCCCGCATGCCGCGCTCGATCCGGGCGATGATAGCGCCGATGGCCTGATGATCGGCCGGCCCCAGCGCGCAGTCCGATGCGATCCGCCCCGGCAACCAGGACAAAGCAAAGGTGGCATGGCTGGCACCCGCCGCACCCGGCAAAGCAAAGCAGGCGTCGCCTTGCAGCGTGCGCCTGACCCGGGGCAGCGGCAGGTCGGGGGCATTGCGGGCCAGAAACTCCAACGCCGCGACCTGAGCCTGCACAAGGGCCGGGTCTTCTTGTGCATTCGAGATCTTCAGCACCCAGTCGCCATTCGGCCCGCCCTTGAAACGAAAATTCTGATCTCGCTCGCTGTTAAGCGCCGTAAGCTTGCCGGTAATGGCGAAATGAGCCTGCGCCAGATCGGTCACGGTGGCTTCGGAAAACGCCGGAGGATTCGCGATCAGGAATTTCATAGGGACAGCCTTGCGCCAGATTTCAGCGCAAGCCTAGCCGGTTTTGCAGCGCCTCTACAACGCCCGCGGTGCCAGATGCGCCAGCACGATCCGGCACAGCGCATCCGTGTCGATGCCGGGGCAGGTCTCGCCAGCGGGTTTTAAGCAAGGCACGTCCTCGCCCTGCACGATGGCGTTGATCACGGCTTCGTCGACGGCTTGCACGGCGGCCTCGTAGACCGGGTTCATCTCGTTCCAGTTCAGGCTGTGCCGGGTGATCAGCGGCCCGGCGTGGATCGGTTCCGGCATTGGATCGGCGGTCGAGAAGGCCAGAAAGATATCGCCCGAGGAATTGCCTCCGGGTGACCCGGACCGCCCGATGCCAAGGCCAGCCCGCTTGGCCAGCCCGCGCAAAAGTGCGTCCGACAGCGGCGCGTCGGTGGCCAGGATCACGATGATCGAGCCCATCTCCTTGTCGTCCCGAAAGCCTTGTGAGCCTACCGGCATCGCCTTGCCAACCGGCACGCCCAGCACGGTAAACCAGTCGCGCTGCCCGTAATTCGCCTGCACCAGCGCGGCAACGGTATAGGTCACGCCCCCGACCGCAATCTGGCGCGACGCAGTGCCGGTGCCGGCCTTGAACTCATAGGCGATCATGCCGTTGCCGCCGCCGGTCGAGCCTTCGGCCACCAGGCCAAAGGTCGCCGCGTCCAGCGCCGCGATGGCATGCTCCGGCTTTACATGCATCGCGTTGATATCGTTCAGCGTGCCGTCATAGGTTTCGGCCACGATCGGCATGGCCCAGGCGTGTTCATCGCGGAAATGGCTGTCATAGGTCCGGATCATCCATTCGGTGGCACCGTGGTGGCAGGCGCCAATGCCGTGGGTGTTGGTGATCAGCACCGGCCCCAGAAAATAGCCCGCGTCGTTGACCCAATGGACGCCCGTCATCTCGCCATTACCATTCAGCGCGTGAAACCCGGCCCAGACCGGTTGCGGCCGGCCCGTCTCGGTGCGCGGCAGGATTGCGGTGACCCCAGTGCGCATCTTTCGCGCAGGGTCGGTCAGGGTGCAAAAGCCGACCCGCACCCCCGGCACGTCGGTGATCGCATTGAACGGCCCGGGTGTGCCGGGAAACGGCAGCCCAAGGTCACGGGCGCGGGGTTTCTGGGTCACGGGGGAGATCCTTTCAGGCGCGGGCGAATGTTTGGTCAGGTCTGATCCTTAAGCCGGAACCGCTGGATCTTGCCAGTCTGCGTCTTCGGCAGGGCATCGGTAAAGACCACCTGACGAGGATATTTGTAAGGCGCGATGGTCATTTTCACATGGTCCTGCAGGATCTTGATCAGCGCCGCGTCCGCTGAGTGCCCAGGGGTCAGCACCACATGTGCCTCGACGATCTGGCCTCGTTCGGGGTCGGGCACACCGATCACGCCACATTCCAGCACGGCGGGGTGCGACAAGAGCGCTGCCTCGACCTCGGGTCCCGCGATGTTATAGCCGGAACTGATGATCATGTCGTCGGAGCGCGCGGCAAAGTGGAACCGACCATCTTGGTCCTGCCAGAAGCTGTCGCCGGTCAGGTTCCAGCCTTCCCGGACGTATTTACTTTGCCGGTCGTCGTCCAGATAGCGGCAGCCGGTCGGCCCGCGCACCGCCAGCCGCCCGACTTCCCCGCGGGGAAGTTCGACCATGTCGTCACCCACGATCCGCGCCTGATAACCTGTGACCGGCCTGCCGGTGCAGCCCGGGCGGTGGTCGTCAAAGCGGTTGGTCAGGAAGATGTGCAGCATTTCGGTCGCACCGATCCCGTCCAGCATCGGCTTTCCGGTCCGCGCCATCCAGTCGTCATAGACCGGGGCTGGCAGGGTTTCCCCGGCACTGACAGCGGCGCGGAGAGAGGAGAGATCTGCCCCCTCCTCCATCGCCTTCAGCATCACGCGGTAGGCCGTGGGGGCGGTAAAGCAGATCGTCGCGCGGTATTCCTGGATGATCTGGATCAGGTTCGGCGGGCTGGCCTGCTCCAAAAGCGCCGCCGCCGCGCCAAAGCGCAGGGGAAACACCGCCAACCCGCCAAGCCCAAAGGTAAAGGCAAGGGGGGGCGAGCCGACGAAGACATCCTCGGGGGTGACCCCCAGAACCTCACGCGCATAGCCGTCGGCGATGATCAGAAGGTCGCGGTGGAAATGCATCGTGGCCTTGGGTTCGCCCGTGGTGCCAGAGGTGAACCCCAAAAGCGCCACATCGTCCCGCCCGACCGGCGGCGGCGTGAACCGCACGGACTTGCGCAAGGCCAGCCGGTCCAGTTCGGCGTCATGGCTTGCGGTGCCGTCAAAGCCGACGATGGTGCGCAGAAACCGGCTGGTCTTCTGGCAGGCGACCAGTTCGTCCATCAACCTTGTGTCGCAAAGGGCATGGCTGATGCAGGCCTTGTCGACGATTGCGGTCAACTCTCCGGCCCGAAGCATCGGCATGGTGTTGACCACGACCGCCCCCGCCTTGGTCGCGCCCAGCCAGGCCGCGACCATCGCCGGGTTGTTGGCCGACCGGATCAGCACCCGGTTGCCTGGGCGGACCCCGCAGTCTTCGACCAAGGCATGAGCGATGCGGTTGGTCCAGTCGGCCAGTTCCTTGTAGGTGCGGCTGCGGCCATTGCCGATCTGCGCGGTGTGGTCGCCGAAGCCACGTTCCACCATCCGGTCGGTCAGTTCCACGGCCACATTCAGCCAGTCGGGATAGTCAAAGCCTGCGGTGTCGATTTCGGGCCAGTCCGCCGCTGCGGGCAGACGGTCGCGGGCGAAGGTGTCGGTATGGCCAGACGGTCCCAGCATCATGCGCCCTCCACGGGGATGACTGCCGTGGCTTCGATTTCCACCTTTGCGCGGTTCTCGACCAGCGCCACCACCTGCACCAGCGCCATCGCCGGATAATGCCGCCCGATGATCTCTTTGTAGGCCGCACCTAGCGGGGCCAGCGCGGCCAGATACTCCGCCTTCGAGGTCACATACCAGGTCAGCCGCACGATATGATCGGGCCGCGCCCCGGCTTCGGCCAGAACCGCCACGACGTTGCGCAAGGCCTGCGCGGTTTGGCCGGTAAAATCATCGGTCTCGAACTGGCAATTCGCGTTCCAGCCGACCATGCCGCCGGTAAAGACCATCCGCCCGGTTGCAGCGACCCCGTTGGAATAGCCGCGCGCCGGTTTCCAGCCGCGGGGATGAAGGAATTCAAGGGTCATGCGGGGCCTCCATGAAGGGAATCAGACGGCTGCGGATCGTATCGGGCCAGGCTTGCGGGCGCAGGTCGCGGACAAAGACCAGCGTCAGATCAGCCGTCAGCCTGTGACTGTCGCCGCACCAGACCTGCGCCGTCAGCCCGACCGAGGCCCGCCCCAGCCGGACCACTGACAGTTGCCAGTCCAGCTCCTCTCCCAGACGGCTGGGCGCGTGAAAGGTCACTTCGGTGCGGGCGGTCGGCACACCTTCGGCCTGCCCCATCATCACTTCGAACGGATAGGCCATCTCGTCCCGGAAAAAGTTCTCGACGGTCGAGTTGAGCATTTCGAAATAGCGCGGATAAAAGACGATCCCGGCCGGGTCGCAATGGTTGAACTCGATCCGGATCAGGCGGTGATAGATCATGCCAGCGCCCCCGCGATCACCAGCCGCTGCACGTCGGACGCGCCTTCATAGATCCGCAACGCCCTGATTTCACGGAAAAGCGCCTCGACCGGGTGACCAATGCGCACCCCTTCGGCCCCATGCAGTTGCACCGCCATGTCGATCACCTCTTGCGCGGCCTCAGTTGCGTAAAGCTTGGCCATCGCCGCCTCACGGGTGATGCGCGCGGCGCCCTGATCCTTGGCCCAGGCGGCGCGGTAGATCAGCAACGCCGCCGCGTCGATCTTCAGCGCCATGTCGGCCAGATGCCCTTGCACCATCTGCAGCTTTTCCAGCGGCTGGCCCTGAATGGTCCTGCCCCGGACCCGGCTGAGCGTAGCCGCCTGCGCCGCACGCGCCATGCCCAGCGCCGCTGCCCCCACGGTTGGCCGGAAGATGTCCAGGACCGACATCGCCACCTTGAACCCCTGCCCCGCCTCGCCGATCAGCGCGTCCTCGGGCAGCACGACCCCATCCAGCCGCAACCGCGCAAGGGGGTGCGGCGCGATGGTCTCCAGCCGCTCGGCCACCTCCAGCCCGGCCACGTCACAGGGCATGAGGAACGCGGACAACCCCTTGGCCCCCGGAGCCTCGCCGGTGCGGGCGAAGATCACGCAGATATCGGCGATGCCGCCGTTCGAGATCCAGGTCTTCTGACCGTCCAGCCGCCAGCCGCCCGGCACCCGGATCGCCGTCGAGGTGATGGCCGCGACATCCGACCCCGACCCGGGTTCGGTCAGCGCGAAGGCGGCAATCGCTTGCCCTCCTTGCGTCCGGTCCAGCCACGCGCGCTGCGCAACGGTCCCGAAAAGCGAAACCGCCCCCATGCCAAGCCCCTGCATGGCAAAGGCAAAATCGGCCAGCGTATCATGCCGCGCCAGCGTTTCGCGGATCAGGCACAGGCTACGGACGTCCAGCCGCTCACCCGCCCCGGCACCGGTATGCTGCAGCCAGCCCCCCGCGCCCAAAGCCGCCACCAGCCCCTTGCAGGCCGCATCAACATCATCATGCGGTACCGGCAGATTGGCTTCGCACCACGCCTCAAGCGCTACGGCCAGTGCACGATGGCGGGGCTCGAAGAACGGCCAGTCCAGAAAACTCCCGTCACGCATCGTTTGCTCTTTTCACAAATACTCCGGGGTCCGGGGCAGCGCCCCGGGTGTCAGTCCCCGCGAAACTCCGGGGTTTCCTTGGCCACGAACGCCCGGTAGGCGCGTTCAAAATCCTTTGTCTGCATGCAGATCGCTTGCGCCTGCGCTTCGGCCTCGATCGCCTGATCCAGCCCCATGTTCCATTCCTGATAAAGCTGCGTCTTGGTGACGCCATGGGCAAAGACCGGTCCCTCGGCCAGACGCTGCGCCAGGGCCATCGCTTCGGCCTCCAGCACGTCGGGCGCGTGCAGGGCGTTCCAGAAGCCCCAGGCGTGGCCCTCTTCGGCGCGCATCACCCGGCCGGTGTAAAGAAGTTCCGCCGCGCGGCCCTGACCGATGATCCGGGGCAGCATGGCGCAGGCCCCCATGTCGCAGCCCGCAAGGCCGACGCGGGTGAACAGAAACGCGCATTTCGCAGACGGAGTCGCCAGCCGAAGGTCGGAGGCCATGGCAAGGATCGCGCCCGCGCCCACCGCCACCCCGTCAACCGCCGCGATGATCGGCTTGCCACAAGACAGCATCGCCTTGACCAGATCGCCGGTCATCCGGGTGAAGGCCAGCAGGTCCTTCATCGGCAACCCGATCAAGGGGCCTATGATGTCATGCACATCGCCGCCCGAACAGAAATTGCCGCCGTTCGAGGCAAAGACCACCACATCGACATCTGTCGCCCCTGCCAGTGCGCGGAAGTGGTCGCGCAACTCTGCATAGCTGTCGAAGGTCAGCGGGTTCTTGCGGTCGGGCCGGTTCAGCCGGATCACGCCGACCCGCCCCACGACCTGCCACAGGAAATGCACCGGGGTTGCGCCTGCCAGTTGGGTCATTGCACCATCCTTTTCAGTATCGCTGCCAACGCGTCCAGATCTTCGTCCGACACCGTGGCGAACAGCCGCGCGACTTCGGTCTCGTGGCCTGCCGCCATGGTTTCAAACGCCTGCAGACCTGCGGGCGTCAGGGCGACATGGACGGTGCGCCGGTCGGTTTCGCTGGCGCGGCGCTGGACGAAACCGTCCGCCTCCAGCCGGTCGACCACGGCTGTCGCATTGCCGTTCGACACCAGCAGCATCCGGGACAATTCACTCATCGTGACACCCTCGCGGCGGCGGTAAAGCGCCGCCATGACGTCAAACCGGGGCAGCGTGGTAGAATGGCCCAGCCGCAGGTATTCCCGAAGGTGGCTTTCGCTGGCCCGGGTCACGCCCAAAAGTCGGATCCACATTTTCAGCCGCCGTTTCGACCCCTCGCTCACACCTCACCCCCCGCGATGGTCAGGCAGGTGCCGTTGACTCCCGACGCCGCGTCGGACGCAAGATAGAGCGCTGCGGCGGTGACTTCGGACGGCTGGTAAAGCCGGTTCTGCGGGCTAAGGCCCTCCAGCACCGCGCGGGCCTCGGCCATGCTGCGGCCAGTCTTGTCGGCGATGACCTGCACCGAATGGTCGGTCATCGGCGTGTCCAGAAACCCCGGGCAGATCGCGTTGACGGTGATCCCCTTGCGCGCCACCTCCAGCGCGAGGGACCGCACCAGACCGATGACCCCATGCTTGGCCGCCGCATAGGGCGCGACCTTGGCATAGCCCTTGATGCCCGCAGTCGAGGCGATTGCGATCAGCCTGCCATCTCCCCGGAACTGGCCAAGCGCCTCGCGAAAGGTCAGGAAAACCCCGGTCAGGTTGACCGCTATCATGGCGTTCCACTGGTCCAGCGTGGTCTTGGCCATGACGCCGCTGTCCGCCGCCCCGGCACTGGCGATGACGATGTCGCAAGGGCCTGCATTGATGAAAAGGCTTTTCACCGAAGCCTCGTCGGTCACATCCCCGACAACCCATCTTGCGCCAAGGGGGTCCGCCACGGCGCGCAGCGCATCCGCCCGCCGCCCGGTGATCACCACCTCGGCCCCAACCGCCACAAAGCCGCGCGCAAGGTCTTCCCCTGCGCCCGACCCACCGCCCGTCACCAGCACACGTTTGCCTGCGAAACTCATGCCCGGATCGCCTCCAGCTCGCGTTCGCGCAGGCGCTGCGCCTGACTGCGACCGGCAAGATAGGGCTGCGGCCAGTCGGTCGCGGTATCACCGGCGGCAATGGCTGCGTGCAGCGTCCAGTAAGGGTCAGCCAGATGCGGCCGGGCAAGGCAGACCAGATCGGCCCGGCCCGCCAAGAGGATGCCGTTGACCTGATCGGCCTCGGTGATGTTGCCGACGGCCATGGTCGCCAGCCCGGCCTCGTTCCGGATGCGGTCGCTGAACGGGGTCTGGAACATCCGGCCATAGACCGGCTTTGCCTCGGTGCTGGTCTGGCCCGCGCTGACGTCGATGATGTCGGCCCCGGCTGCGGCGAAGAGCTTGGCGATCTCGACCGCTTCGTCGGGGGTGACGCCCTTCTCGCCGACCCAGTCGGTCGCGGAAATCCGCACCGCCATCGGCTTTGCCGCACCCCATGCTGCACGCATTGCCACAAAGACCCGCAGCGGAAACCGCATCCGGTTTTCCAATGAGCCGCCAAAATCGTCTTGCCGCTGGTTCGACAGGGGCGAGATGAATGACGACACCAGATAGCCATGCGCCGCGTGCAGTTCGACCATGTCAAACCCCGCCCGCTGCGCCATTTCGGTTGCCGCAACAAAGTCGGCCACCACCCGGTCC
The DNA here is from genome assembly GCA_903917595.1 of uncultured Rhodobacterales bacterium. Classification (GTDB taxonomy): domain Bacteria; phylum Pseudomonadota; class Alphaproteobacteria; order Rhodobacterales; family Rhodobacteraceae; genus Tabrizicola; species Tabrizicola rara. The sequence goes on along the minus strand of CAIXBE010000054.1, from coordinate 6,862 downwards.
ATGTCCGTAAGCGTCATTTCGCGCGGGGCGGGATGCGCATTCGACCACGCGACCGGCGAAGGGCCGATGGTTTCCCATGCGCCTGCGCTCAATGGAGCCTCGTCCTCCGCCCACGGCACCTGCACGCTGGCCTTGCGCCCGGCATGACCGATCTGGCAGCAGACTTTCGCCGTGGTCTCGGCATGGACAAAATCCACGAGGCGCCTCCATGCCGCCTCATGCGCAGGTGCGTAAAGGCCGGGGCAGCCAGGGGTGATGCGGCCATCCGGCGAAGGTGCGGTCATTTCGGTGTAGACCAGCCCCGCCCCCCCTTTGGCGCGTTCGGCGTAATGAGTGAAATGCCAGTCGGTCGGGCAGCCATCCACCGCCTTGTATTGCGCCATCGGCGAGACGACGATGCGGTTCTTCAGCGCCATGTCGCGCAACTGGAAAGGCGCGAACATCGGTTGCCGCCCCGGGGTGCCGCCCGCCTGGGTCTGAAACCAGTCTTCGGCGCGGCCCAACCATTCCGGATCGCGCAGCCGCAGGTTTTCATGCCCGATCCGCTGGCTGCGGGTCAGAAGCGAATAGGCGAACTGCATCGGTGCCATGTCGAGGTAGCGTTCGACCCGCTCGAACCACTCCAGGCTGTTGCGGGCGGCCGATTGCAGGCGCAGCACCTCGACCCGGCGTTCATCCTGATAGCGCTGGAAGGCGGCTTCCATCGTCGGTTCGGACTGCAGGTAATCGGCCAAGGCAATCGCACTGTCGAACGCCAACCGCGACCCCGATCCGATGGAGTAATGCCCCGTCGCCGCCGCATCGCCCATCAAGACGACGTTGCCGGTATACCAGCGTTCACAAAGGACACGCGGAAACTGCATCCAGACCGCCGAGCCACGCAGGTGATGCGCGTTCGACATCAGGTCATGGCCACCCAGATGCCGCGCAAAGATGCGCTGGCAGGTGGCGACGGTTTCTTCCTTGGACATCTCGGCAAACCCGGCGCGGTCCCAAGTGTCAGGCATGCAGTCAACGATGAACGTCGCGGTGTTCTCGTCGAACTGGTAGACATGCGCCCAGAACCAACCCCATTCGGTTTCTTCAAAGATAAAGGTAAAGGCCCCGTCAAACTTCTGGTGCGTGCCCAGCCAGATGAATTTCACCAGCCGCTGGTCGATGTCGGGTTTGAAGACGTCGGCATATTCGCGCCGCACAAGGGAGTTGATCCCGTCGGTCGCGACCACAAGGTCATAGTCGTGGCGGTATTCTTCGGCAGTCTTGAATTCGGTCTGGAACTGCAGGTCCACCCCCAATTCCCGCGCGCGGGCCTGCAGGATCAGCAGCATCTTCATCCGCCCGATCCCGGCAAAGCCATGCCCGCCCGACACGATCCTTTCGCCCGCATGGACCACGGCGATATCGTCCCAATAGGCAAAACTGCCCTTGATCGCGTCATAGGACTGCGGGTCGTTCTTCTTCATCCGCGCCATGGCGTCGTCCGACAGCACCACGCCCCAGCCAAAGGTGTCGTCCGAGCGGTTACGCTCCAGCACCGTCACTTGATGCGACGGATCGCGCAGTTTCATCGAGATCGCAAAATACAGGCCCGCCGGGCCGCCCCCAAGACATAGGACTTTCATCGCGCCGATCTCTCCTCACCCTGACAAAGCCAAGGCTGACACCGGTTGAAAATTATTTCAAGCTTGAAAGTTTCCGGCTTGAAATTTTTATCCACCAGGCGATGATGCGGCATGGACCTGATCATCACCCCGCAGGAAGGCTGGCGCCTTCTGACCCTGAACCGCCCCACGGCGCGCAACGCGCTGAACACGGGGTTGCTGGCCGATCTGGCCGGTGTGCTGGCGGGGCTGGCGGATGACCCCACCTGCCGCGCGGTGGTTGTCACCGGGGCCGAGGGCCATTTCGCCGCCGGTGCGGACATAGCCGAGATCGAGGGCAAAGGCCCGATTGAGGGCGCTGCCGACCCCCGCAAGGGCCATTGGGCAACGATCCGCGCGTTCCCGAAACCCTTGATCGCCGCCGTGGACGGCTTTGCGCTTGGCGGCGGGTTTGAACTGGCGCTGATGGCCGATTGCATGGTGCTGGGGGCCACGGCGCGGCTGGGATTGCCGGAAACCTCGCTTGGGCTGATCCCGGGGGCGGGGGGCGGCCAGCGGCTCTTGGCGCTGGTCGGGCGGGCACGGGCGACGCGGATGGTTCTGACCGGAGAGATCATTGATGCGGCCACCGCGCAGGACTGGGGCATCGCGGGCTGGCTGGCTGACGGCCCGGCCCTGCCGGTGGCCAAAGCGCTTGCAACAACTCTTGCCGCCCGCGCGCCCCTTGCGCTGATGGCGGCAAAACGCGCTTTGGTTGCGGGGGACGAGGCCGGTCTGGGTTTTCCGGGCGAACGGGCGGGCTTTGAGGCGCTGCTGGGCACCGCCGACAAAGCCGAGGGCATCCGCGCCTTCCGCGACAAGCGCAAACCCGTTTTCCGGGGGCAGTAGCGTGACTGGGATCATCGGGATCGTAGGGCTTGGCACGATGGGGCTTGGACTGGTGCAGGTCTTTGCATCCGCCGGGTTTCAGGTCATTGCCACGGATGCCCATATCCCCGCCCGCGACAGTGCCCTTGCCCGGATGGGAGCGGCGCTGCAGTCCCGCGTTGCGGCGGGAAAGCTGACCGAGGCCGACCGCGACGCCACGCTTGCCCGTGCGCAGGTGGCGGCGGACCTGACCGCCTTTGCCCCCGCTACCATGGTCATCGAGGCCATCATCGAGGATACCGCCGCCAAAAGCGCCCTGTTCGCAGCGCTTGAGGCCGCGGTTGCCCGCGACACGGTGCTTGCCACCAACACCTCCTCCTTGCCGGTCCACCAGATCGCTGCGGGCTTGCGCCACCCTGAACGCGTGCTGGCGCTGCATTTCTTCAACCCACCCCCGGCGATGAAACTGGTCGAGCTTGCCCCCCATGCGGCCACAGATCCTGCCGTTGTAGCACGCGCCAAGACCATGACCGAAGCGGCAGGCAAGACCGTCATCCTCTGCCCCGACCGCCCCGGTTTCATCGTCAACCGCTGCGCGCGGCCCTTCTATGGCGAGGCGCTGGCGTTGCTGGAAGAAGGCCGCAAGGCCGCCGATATCGACGCGGCCATGCAAGCCGCTGGCTATCGGCTTGGCCCCTTAGCGCTGATTGACCTGATCGGGGCCGACATCAACCTTGCCGCGACCGAGGGCCTGTCGCGCGCCATGGACCAACATCCGCGCTATCATGTCTTTGCCGCGCTGAAAGCGCAGGTCGCCAGCGGAAATCTTGGCCGCAAAACCGGGCGTGGCTTTGTGTTTCCTGACGCCCCCGCCGCATTCCCTCCCGATGCCACAACTATCGCCCTGCGGATCGAGGCGGCGCTGGTGAACGAGGCCGCTTGGCTGTTGGCCGAGGGTGGCACCACGGCAGGCGACATCGACACCGCAATGCGTCTGGGTCTGAACTTCCCGCGCGGGCCGTTTGAAATGCTGGCCGCGCATGGTCCCGCCACAATCCGTGCGACGCTTGCATCGCTTGCAGAAAACGCCCCCGACCGGCTGAAACTCCGCTACCTTCCCGCCCCCGCATTGGAGCATGCATGACCGAGGTCTTTCTTTGCGCCCATCGCCGCACCGCCATCGGTCGCCATGGTGGCTCTCTGGCGACGGCTCGCCCCGACGACATGGCGGCACTTGTGATCGACGGGCTTTTGGACCTTGCCCCGGAGCTGACCGTCGACGAGGTGATCTTCGGTTGCGCCAATCAGGCTGGCGAGGATAACCGCAACGTCGCGCGCATGGCGGCGCTGTTGTCGCGCCTGCCCGAAACCGTGCCCGCGCTGACGGTGAACCGCCTGTGCGCCAGCGGGCTGGACGCGGTGATCGCGGGGGCGCGGGCCATCCGGGACGGGGCGGATGTGGTCATCGCGGGCGGCGTGGAAAGCATGTCGCGCGCACCTTTGGTGATGGGAAAGGCGGAGGTGGCCTTTTCCCGCGACCAGCGGCTATACGACACCACCATCGGCTGGCGCTTTGTCAACGATCGGATTTCGGCGGGCTACGGTATTGAATCCATGCCGGAAACCGCGGAAAATGTAGCCGCTGAACATGGCATCCTGCGCGCCGATCAGGATGGTTTCGCCCTGCGCTCGCAGTCGCGCTACGATGCGGCGTGGCACACGTCTGACATCCTGCCGGTGACGCTGGCGGGGCGGAAAGGCGACACCGTGGTCAGCGCCGACCAACACCCGCGCGCGACCAGTCTCGAGCGGCTCGCCGCCCTGCCAACCCCGTTTCGCGCCGGTGGCTCGGTGACCGCTGGCAATGCGGCAGGGATCAATGACGGGGCGTCAGCGGTGATCCTTGCCTCGGCTGCCGGGGTGGCGCGGCACGGCCTGACGCCGCTGGCCCGGATCGGACGCGCCGCCAGCGCCGGGGTTGCGCCGCGCGTCATGGGGATCGGCCCGGTTGCGGCGGTTGAACGGCTGCTGGCCCGCGGCGCGCGAGCGCCGGCCGAGACCGACGTGATCGAGATCAACGAGGCCTTTGCCGCGCAGGTCCTGGCCTGCACCCGCGCCTGGGGTCTGGCCGATGACGACCCCCGGGTGAACGCCTTTGGCGGCGGCATCAGCATGGGCCACCCGCTTGGCATGTCCGGAGCGCGCATCGCCGGCACCGCCGCCCGCCGTCTGGCCGAAACCGGCGGCAGATCGGCGCTGGTGACGCTGTGTGTCGGCGTCGGGCAAGGCGTGGCACTGGAATTGCTGGCGGTCTGACTAGCGCAAGCGCCGCAGTAGGGCCATCGACGGCTCGCCGGTCACCGGCAAGCCAGCACTTGCCTCATAGGCGCTGATCGCGGCCTTGGTCTTCGCGCCAATCACCCCGTCGCTGCCTTCGGTGTCAAAGCCCCTTGCGGTCAGCAGGCGCTGCAGTTCCTGCCGGTCGGCCTTGGTCATGCCTGCCGCATCGGGGCCAAAGCTTGCCAGAACCGCCCCGCGACCCAACAGGCGGTCCGACAGATGCCCGACCCCGATCGCGTAGTTCTGCGCGTTGTTGTAGCGCAGAATGGTGGCAAAGTTCTGCGTCAGCAGGAAATAGGGGCCACCCCCGCCATTTCGGCCCGCGATGATCGACCCGCCCGCCAGCGCGCCGCCACTGGCCGATTGCACGCCCAAAGCCTGCCACTCCGCCGCCGACTTGCCCTTGCCACGCCCCAAAGACCCTGCGCCAAAGCCGCCCGGGAGGGTGACCTCCATTCCCCAAGGCAGACCCTTTGTCCAGCCCGACCGCTGCAGGTAGGCGGCGGTCGAGGCAAGGGCGTCGGTCGGATCCTCGCTCCAGATGTCGCGGCGGCCGTCGCCGGTGAAATCGACGGCATAGGCCAGATACGAGGTCGGGATGAACTGGGTATGCCCCATCGCCCCGGCCCAGCTGCCGGTCATCGCCCCGGGCGAGATGTCACCCGCTTGCAGGATCTTCAGCGCTGCAATCAGCTGGCCCTCGAAGAACTCGCCCCGCCGCCCGTCATAGGCCAGCGTTGACAGGGCCGAGATCACCGGCACATTGCCGCGCCGGCTGCCGAAAAAGCTTTCCAGCCCCCAGACGGCGGCGACGACGTGGCCTTCGACACCATAGCGGCCCTCGATTGCCGACAGGGTGCTGGCGTGTTGCGCGAACTTTTTCCGACCTAGCGTGACTCGTTCGTCCGATGCGGCGATGTTGAGGTAGTCCTCAAGCGAGCGGGTGAATTCGGTCTGGTTGCGGTCCTTTTCCACCACCTCCGGCAGGAACCCGGCCCCCCGGAAGGCAGTATCAATCGTGGCTTGCGAAATCCCGCGCCCGGCAGCACGGGATTTGAACCCCTCGACCCAGGAATCCCATCCCGCATTCGGCACCGGTCGTGGCGCGGGGTCGGGCGCGACATAGCCGCCGGTTGACCGGCCCGCGGACCGCCCGCCTCCCGAGACGCAGCCCGCCAAAACTGCGGCAACACCCGCCAGCAATGCCCCGCGCCGCGTCATGTCCAAACTGCCCATCTGCCTGTCGCCCCTGCCCTTGTTTTGTCAGAAGGATACCTGCAGTCCCGACCAAAGGCCAAGCCCCGAGATCGCGGACCGGCATAGCCGCGCCCTCGATCCCATCTGGTCGGGCAGAAAGCCGCCTGCCAATCAACGCGGCCCCCTCCGCCTGACCTGGTCCTTGCGCTGGCACAACGACCCCTTCGCCCGCGCCAAGCAACCTGATACCACCGACAACCCCGGTTGCGCAGGAGGTCACATGGGCCGCGAAAAGATCGACGATCCGGGCCTGTCGCTGCGTGACCTTTTCGAGAAATGGCCGGCAACGGTCACCGTATTCCAGTCGCATGGAATGCTGTGCTTTGGGTGCCCGATTGCGCCCTATCATGCAGTTGTGGATGCCTGTCTGGAATACGGGCTGGAAATGTCCCGGTTTTACGACGCCTTGCAGCGGGCTTTGATCACCGAAGACGACCGGGCCGTGCCGCCACCATCGCCTTGCATCAATCCACCCGGGCCCAACTGCACCCAGGCCCGCGTCACGTCGCCGCGCCGCTTAAAAGGACCAGTTGGTGGGGCGCGGTCACGGGGATCTTCTTGCGCTCGCTGGCCACGATTCCGTCCTTTTCCCAGGCGCTCAGCAACCGGCTGACGGTGTGCAGGGTGGTGCCGGTCATGTCAGAGATATTCTGACGGGTGATCGGAAAGTCGATCTCGATCCCGCCCTCGACCTTGCGGCCCATCTGGGTGATAAGCCGCAGCAACGCAGACGCGATGCGCTGCTCGACCTGCTTTGTCGCCATTTCCACGATGACCGAGTGCATGTCGTTCAGCCG
>CAIXBE010000053.1 GCA_903917595.1 uncultured Rhodobacterales bacterium | reverse complement strand
GGGTGCGCAAGCCGACCCGAAGGTGCTGAAGGCCGACCGCTCGCAAGGAGTGTTCCGCAAGACGTTCCTCGACTTTTCGCAAAGCCTGATTTCCAAAGGCCGCCTGACCATGGCTCGCGACAAGTCCCAGTCGCTGGATGATATTTTTGCCCGCGCCGAAGCGGAATACGGCGTGTCCCGCGGCATCCTGCTGGCCTTCTGGGCCTTTGAGACGGATTTCGGCCAGGTCCAGGGCGACTTCAACACCCGCAACTCGCTTTTGACCCTGGCGCATGATTGCCGGAGGCCGGAGTTGTTCCAGCCGCAGGTCCTTGCCGCCGCCCAGCTTTTCGCGCTGGACGAATTCGACCTTGGCACCACCGGTGCCTGGGCGGGCGAAATTGGCATGGTGCAGATGCTGCCCAAGGACATCCTTGAACGCGGCGTCGATGGCGATGGCGACGGGCTGATCCTGCTCAAGACATCACAGGCGGATGCGATCCTGTCCGGCGCGCGGATGTTGCAGCATCACGGCTGGCGGGCTGGGGAACCCTGGCTGACCGAGATCACCCTGCCCGCCGATTTCGACTGGGCGCAGACTGGGCTTGATGTCGAAAAGACCACCGAAGACTGGGCCGCCCTTGGCGTCACGCCCCGCGCCGGGAACCTGACACCGGGCCTGCCCGCCTCGGTCCTGCTGCCGCAGGGGCGCAAGGGTCCGGCCTTCCTGATCTATCCGAACTACCGCGTGCTGTTCGAATGGAACAAAAGCTTTATCTACGTCACCACCGCCGCCTATTTCGCCAGCCGTATCGAAGGTGCCGAGCCTTACAATGCGGGCGAACCGGACCCGGCGCTGTCGCTGGAGGAAATGACCGCGCTGCAGGACAAGTTGGCGACGCTTGGCCATGATGTCGGCAAGATCGACGGAATCCTGGGCGCGGGCACTCGTGCGGCGGTGCAAAAGGAACAGATCCGTCTGGGCCAGCCTGCCGATGGCTGGCCGACGCGGGCGCTTCTGGACGCGCTTTGATGACAAGCTGGAGCCTTGTCGCAACCGTCAAGGCACCGGAGGAAAAGGTGCTGGCCTTCGTGGCGCACCATCTGTCGCTGGGGGCCAGCCGGATCTGGCTGTATTTCGACGATCCCGAAGACCCGGCCCATGCCATCCTGTCCCGCCATCCGCGCGTGACTTCAACGCTGTGTGACACGGGTTATTGGCTGGGCAGGAAACGGCACGATCGACACCAGAACCGCCAATCCCGCAACGCCCGCGACGCCTATGAGCGCGCCGATACCGACTGGATGGGCCATATCGACGTTGATGAGTTCATCCAGTCTGACCGGCCCTTGTCCGAACTTCTGGGCGAGGTAGCACCGGGCGACAACCTGCTGAAGCTGGAACCGTTCGAGGCGATGCACGACCCGGCTTTGCCCGACGACATCTATACCGCCCGCACCTTTCGCGGACCGTTGCGGCAAGACTTCTGGCGTCTGCGGTGGCGGGCCTTGGGCAAGTATCGCTTCCTGATCCCGGACGGGATGTTCAGCCATTCTGTCGGCAAGGTCTTTTTCCGCACCGGCATTCCCGACCTTTCACCCCGCCTGCACAGTGTCATGCTGCACGGCAAGCGTCTGCATCAGCCCGGCTGGCATTCAGAAGCCCGGCTTTTGCATTTTCATGCTCAGGACCAGAAAGAGTGGCTGACCGCCCTGCCGTTCCGGTTGACGCGCGGGGCTTACCAGTATCGGCCCGAAATGCAGGACTATCTGGAAGATGCGACACCGGCCGAGGTGGAAAAGTTCTACAAGAAGACCCAGACCCTGAACCCGAAACATGCCGAGGCTTTGCTCACCTCTGGTCGCATGATCAAAGCTCACCTTGGTCTAAGGCAGAAAATCGCGGCGCTGCTGGCTGGAGACTTCGATTAGTCCGTGTTGACCAGCATCATCGCCGCCCGGCGCAGCGTTGGCATGATCTCGCCCCGCTCACGTTCAGGAAGGCCGGTTTCAACCATCGCACGGTCCATCACCGCCAGCCAGTCTTCGGCGTCAACCTTGCGGATTTCGACATGCGCGTGAATCTCGCGCAGGTTCATATGGCCGTGGCGTTCCTGATAATAGCGTTGCCCGCCCAGAAAACCGCACAGGAATTCGAACTGCGCCGGACGGACATGGGACAGGCCATGGCCTTTCAGATGCATCTCCATGATCGCGCGGCCTTGCGGCAGGCTTTCGATCAGGTCGTAGAAATGGTTCACCAGCAAATGCAACTGATCTTCGCCGCCGATCCGGTTGATCATCGGGTCCATCTTGTCCCCTTTCAGCTTTGCGGGCGGGTCTTTTTCGGGTCGTAGTGCGACAGGGGCACGATCACCGCCGGCAACCGCTTTTGCAGGCCATCCAGCTTGCCGACCTCCAGCGCCGTGCCGACCTCCGCGTGGGCCACGTCCACCCGCGCCAACGCGATGTTCTTGCCCAGCAGCGGCGAGCGCATCGAAGACGTCACCTCACCCACCTGCGCGCGGCCGATGTGCAGGCAGTCGCCGTGGCCGACATCCACCGCTGCATCAATCTCCAGCCCGACGAATTTTCGCGACGGGTGGTCCTTGCGGCGGATCAGCGCCTCGCGCCCGATGAAATCGTCGGTCTTGGATTTCAGCGGCACGGTAAAGCCGATCCCTGCCTCGAACGGGTCGGTCTGGTCGCTGAAGTCATAGCCCGCGAAGATCAGCCCCGCCTCGATCCGCACCATGTCCAGCGCGGCAAGGCCCATGGGGCGCAGGCCAAGATCGCCGCCATGCTGCCAGACGGCATCATAGACCGCGTTGCCATCCTTGGGGTGGCAGAAGACTTCGAACCCAAGCTCGCCGGTATAGCCGGTCCGTGAGACCACGACCGGCGCGCCCGAAGGCCCACCAATCCGGCCCACGGCAAAGCGGAACCAGCCCAACTCGTCGATCGTCGGCTGATGCGGCGCGGTCCAGATCATCCGCTTCATGATCTCGCGGGAATTTGGCCCTTGGACCGCAAGGTTATGCAGCTGGTCGGTCGAGGACCGCACCATCGCCTTCAGCCCCAGCTTTTCGGCCTGCTCGCGGATCCAGATCCCGCCATAGTCATCGCCACCGATCCAGCGGAACTGGTCGCGGCCCAGCCGATAGACCGTGCCATCGTCGATCATCCCGCCGTGGTCGTAACACATGGCCGAATAGACCACCTGACCTTGGCTTAGCTTCTTCACATCCCGCGTCAGCACCCATTGCATCAACGCTTCGGCATCCGGACCGGTAACCTCCCACTTGCGCAGGGGCGACAGGTCAAGGACCACGGCCGCCTGACGACAGGCCCAGTATTCCTCAATCGCGCCGTTCTGCGCATAGACCTGCGGCAGCCAATAGCCTTTGTATTCAACATGATGCCGGGTCTTGGCGCTGATCTGGTCGTGAAACGCGGTCTCTTTGGTCATCTTCGGCTCCGCATCGGGTGTGGGGCGATAGGCAATGGAACGGCTGAACTTTTCAGCGCCGGAATAGGTGCGCACATGGATATCGCTAAGATACCACCCGTTCGCGGGTGACGTGTCATCCGGACAGGCCGAGTTCACGCAGACGATGTCGGTCAGCGCCCGGAACAGCACATAATCGCCGGGGCGGGACCAGGGTTCATCGCTGATCAGCACCCCATGTGAATCAATGTTCGTATTAAAGAACAGGTTCACCGCCATCCAGCCCGGTCTTGGGTCCACCCCATGCCGCGCCAGCGCCAGATTGAAGTTGTCCGAGCAGTTCACATGCCCCGGATAGCCGATGTCGTCATAGTATTTCGACGCGCAGGCCATCGCAAAGGCGTCGTGGCGGCCAACGGTATCCTGCACCACCTCGACCAGCGGCACCCAGTCCTGATCGTAGTATTTCGAGTGCAGCCCCGGCATCGAATAGGCATGGCCCATGAAGGTCCGGCTGGTGGTCACGTCCAGCGCATGCTGAATGCCCTTGTCCAGCTTGCGGGCATCAAAGCACTGGAAATCCGTGCACTGGCGCCCGTCAACATCAAGGATCTGGATATAGTCCCCGGCCTTGACGAAATAGCTTTCCGCTGTCGCCGACTGTACCCGCAGATCAAGGATCGGATCGGCCAAGGGGTCGGGCAAGTCATGCTGACCGACCAGCCCCGGGTTGGCGCGCTGCACCAGCAGCGTCAATGGCGTCGCGGTGTCTTGCGCATCGGGCACCATCGGAAGGCCGGGGGCAGCGACCACCAGCCAACCGTCATCAAGCGCAGTAAGATCAATCTGGGCCTTTGCCGGCGTCTCTCCGCCAAACACCCGGAACGCCCCGGCGCGACCCAAGTCGATCCCGCGGCGCGACATAGCCTGACGCAACCGGCCCAGCCCCTCGCCTGCCCGCTCGCCAAGGGCCAGCATCGCCTTAAGCCCTTCGGCCGAGGAGTTCGCCACCTGACCCAACACCGCTGCGTCAACGCGCCCGTTGCGGTCGGCGGCCACTAGTTCAGCCGGCTGGCCACCCTCGTCGTTAATCAGCACCAGCCGGTCACCAGCCGCGATCCGCACCAAAAGCGCACCGCCCCCGGGGACAACATGCCGCTCGTGTCCATGCTGGCGCCGCAGGTTGTTTGGTGTCAGAATCTGGCTGGGCCTTGGGGGGCCGGGATTGACCGAAGGGTAGATCGTATCAAGCATGCCGCCCCCGATGCAGACCGACTGACTTGGGCCAACCAGTTAAATTGGGCCAACCAGTTTAATGAGGATAAAACTTGTTCATTCTTAAGAATAGCGCGAGGCTAAGCGTGACACAAGCTAGTGACGGGGAAAAGGCAACAAAATGCTCGCACTAAGCTTCGGACTTACAGCGGCATTGCTTTGGGCGGTGCATGACATTTTGGCGCGCAAGCTTAGCCAAGGGGCACCGCTGCTGCCTTTGATCGCCGTGGTGCTGGGATCGGGCTGCGTGGTGTTGCTGCCCGTCGCCTTTCTGATTGGAGACTGGCCCGCGATGACCCCCTATGCCTGGGCTGCGGCAGGGGCCTCGGGTCTGGCCATTGCCTTGGCAATCGGCGGTCTTTACAAGGCCTTCAGTCTGGCCCCGGTGCGACTGGTCTCGCCCATTGTTGGGGCCTATCCATTGCTGACACTGATCATCGCCGCAGCCCAAGGCCGACCGATCAGCACAGCGGATTGGCTGGCCGTCGCCCTGATCGTGGCCGGTATCGGGATTGTGGCCATCAGCACCCGCGATGACGCGCCTGACACCTATGCCGCCCCGCCCGCTGTGGCGATCGGCTGGGCCGTTCTGGCCGCCGTCGGCTTTGCCGCGACCTTCGCTTTGGCGCAAGAGGCTGCGCGGCAGGGGTCCGACCTGCCGGTCATGCTGGTGGGACGACTGGTCGCGCTGACGGCGATCCTGTGTCTGGTCGGCATCAGGTCTGGCCCGTTTCGCTTGGCCCGCGGGCTGGTTTGGGTGGTGATCGCGATGGGATTGCTGGACGCTCTGGCCCTTGGGCTGGTCATCGCATCCGGAGGCCTTCCCAAGGCTGAATACGCGTCGATTTCATCGTCGTTGTTCGGCGTGCTGACCGTGCTGCTGGCAACCTGGTTCCTGAAGGAACGCACCCGCCCGGTGCAATGGGCCGGCATCGCCACGGTCTTCACCGGCATTGCGATCCTGTCCCTGCAGGGGGCATGAACCTACTCAGCCGCCTCGATCCGCGCAGGCGAAGTACGCCGCAGGCTTTGGGTCAGCCGCCGTTCATCCCGTGGGCTGACGCCGAAAATCTCGGCATAGTGCCTGCTCATCGGACCCGAGCTTTGGTACCCGACCGAAACCGCAATCTCGCGAAAACTGTCGTTTGAATAAAGCACCCGCTGCCGGGCCTTCTTCAGCCGCAGATGGTGGTAATAGCGCAGCGGGCTTTGCCCGGTCTCACGCTTGAACAGGCGTTCGAAATGCCGACCCGAAAGCCCGACGGCAGCGGCGACATCCGGAATGCGCAAAGGGTCCTCGACATGGCTTTCGAACAGTCCGATTGCCGCGCGGATCGCATTGGGCAAGCTGTCCGTCGTGCCCCCCGCCCGCGCCACCGGAACCTTCTGGCTGGCGTCGGCATCCCGCACAAAGGGGTGCTGGAACCAGCAGGCGACCTCGGTCATGCAGTCGCGGCCCAGACGATCCTCGATCAGTCGGAGCATCAGGTCAAAGACCGCCCCGGCGCCGCTGGCGGTAATGCGACGGCCTTCGCGCAGAATGGCCACCTCACGCGCCTCGATGGCAGGGAAGTCGGCCTTGAACGCCGCCTCATAGCACCAATGCACCGAACAGGGCCGACCCTCCATCAAGCCGGCACGGGCAAGGGGAAATATCCCACCGGAAAAAGCCCCAAGCGTGACCCCCGTCCGGTCAAGCCAGCGCAGCCGGGCCGGGCTGCGCCGGGCGTCAGAGAACACCGCCGTCGGCGGCGACAGCAGGTAAAGATGGTCAAAGCCATCGGCCTCTTGCAGCGTCCGGTCCGGCTGAAACCCGATCTCGGCAGAGGACCGCACGGACGTGGCTGTTTCCGCCACGAGCGTCCAGACAAACTCCTGCCGCCCGGTGATTTCGTTCGCGGCGCGCAGAGGCTCGATTGCCGATGTCAGGCAAGCCATTGGGAAGCCTGGGAACATCAGGAACCCAAGACGCAGCGGACTGCCCCCTGCCATCAGTCCTCCGGCCACCAGCCAGGAGTGGTGGGCAGGCCGTCATCGTAGTGCGACAGCCATTCCACCATCGCTTCACGGTTGCGCAGGAACCCCTTGTAGGCGGCAAGATCGGGGTGAATGTCGCGCACCACCCGGTGCAGACGCCGCCCCCATTTCGGCATGGTGACCAGCTCTTCGAACTTGCCAAGATAGCATCGGATGTCGAAGGCAATCGCGTTCGACCGGGGCAGACGATACAGCGTCTGCAACTCGACCCGCAGATGTTGCTTTCCGCCAAGATTGCCTTGCGTCAAACTGGTCTTGGTCGGGCCCCATTTCGGATAATTCTCGGGCGATGTATCCAAAAGCGGGTTGACCGTCATCGTCCAGTTGAACCGCCGGACCGGAGCACCGTGCTGCAATTTCAGCAGAAACTTCAACGCCCGGTCGAAAATCCCCTTTTCATGTGCCAGCGGCACCGGGGCATGCCATTCGTGAAAATTCATGCCGATGTCGAAGTCAGCAGACCAGTCCGCTTGGCTGGTCGCGATCCCCGCGTCCATCCAAAGCGTGTTGTCGCGCTCGTCCTGAAGCGTCCAGTCGCCCTGGGTCTGCCGCATGATGTATTCGAAGGGACCGCAGGGAAGCGTCGCTTCGTCAAGGAATGTGAACGATTGTTCGATTCCCAATGGCCGGTTGATCCAGTGCCAGCGGTCCCCGGTCTTTTTCAGTGAAAACCACTGCGGATAGTCTCGCGCCTTGGCCTCCATGACCAATTCCAGCGTGTCCCAACCGGCCAAAGTCATGTGCGGCAGCGACTGGCAGCGCAGCGGATCTTCGGCCAGAACCCTGGCCCGGTCGATCATCTCGGAGACATAGTGTTCATCCACGTCCAGAAGATGCTCGAACACGCTGCCTTTGCGACCCGGGACATGCGGCTCCATGTTGACCGAATACATGTAGTCGTCGCGGTCAAACGGAAACGGGAACCGCTGGATAGCGGCGGGAGAGTTGCGGTAGGTAAAGTCTTCCCGGAACGTCTCGTTCCGGAAGAAGTCGTTGAAGGCGCCGGGTTTGAAATCAAGGCTCACTGCGGCCCTCCTATCGGTCTATGACAAGGGTCTTGCCCTCGAAGCGCGACACGCAGGGCATTATCTTGCTGCCTGCGGCATGTTCCTCTGGCGTCAGCCAGTGATCGCGGTGCAGGATCGTGCCGTCGCATTTGTGAACGGTTGTTTCGCATTGCCCGCAAGCGCCGCCCCGGCACAAATAGGGGGCATCCACTCCAGCCGCCTCCATCGCCTCAAGCAGCGACTGTGTCGTTCCGACCGTGATCGTCTTGCCGCTTGCGGCCAGTTCCACGGTGAACGCCTTGCCGGTTCCGGGCGCGGTGAATTCCTCGTGGTGCAGGGTCTGCCTTGGCCAACCCATCGCCTCGGCCGTGGTCAGCACCCATTTGATCATCCCCTTCGGCCCGCAGACATAAAGATGCGTGCCGATCGGTTGCATCGACAGAAGACGGCCAAGGTCGATCTGCTGGCTCTGATCGTCGAAGTAGCAATGCACCTTGCCCGGATGTGCTGCGGTCAGCCGGTCCATATAGGCCCCCAGCCCTTTGGACCGCGCCGAATAGTGCAGTTCAAACTTGCCGCCGTAATGCGTTAGCTGGGCGATCTGGGCCAGGAACGGCGTGATGCCGATGCCGCCCGCGATCATCAGGTGCTTCTTCGCCCGGTTGTCCAAGGCGAAGAGGTTCACCGGGTAGGACAGCGTCATCTCCATCCCCGGCGTCACATGCTGGTGCATGAAAAGCGACCCACCACGACCCACATCATCGCGCCGGACCGAGATTTCATAACCCGAACGGTCCGTAGGGCTGGACATAAGTGAATAAGGGTTCAACCTTCGGGTGCCGTTGTCATCCATCTCGACCACGGTATGCGCGCCGCCCGAAAAGGCAGGCAGATCCGCGCCGTCACTAGCGACAAAGCGAAAGCGGGTGATCAACTCATTGACCGGCACGACCTCGGCTACACGAACGTTCAGTTTTGCGCCGCCGCTCATTTGAACCTCACCACGCTTTCGGGGACCTGGCCGGGGTCTTCGGCGTCGATGTTCACCCCCTGAAACGCAGCAATGCGCCGGGAGTAATGGTCGCGCACAAAGAGGTTAAGCCCACAATGGCTGCATTTGAACGGGTCCGTTGCGACATTCTCGGTGATGCCCTTGCAATGCACGCATTGCACCCGCCGGACAGTGGAGCCGCGATGTTCCTTCTGGATTGCCACAAACGGAAAACCATAGGACATGATCGCGGTTTCCGCCTGACCGATCAGTCCCTCGGTTCCCGCCAGATAGAACTGCGTGCCCATCCGGGCGTCCGACAAGACCCGCTGCAGGCGGGGCAGCAGGGCTGGAATGCTGGGCGCGCGATAGAACTGTGCCGCACCAAGGCCTTGCAATTCGGCGCCAAGGTCGGTGCCGTTTGGCCCCGGCGCATAGATCACATGCGCAGTTGAAAGCATTTGCGAACGGTCATGCGCTTTGGCAAGCACCTGTATCACTGCCTCAGCACCCTCGCCGTCGGCGATGATAAGGTGCAAGGTCCCATTTCGCGGCTCCAGGGCTGAATAGACCGGTCGGCTGCGGATCGACGGGGCATCGACGGGGGTCAGATTGATCTTCACGGTTCCGGTTCCCTGAAAGGAGGCCCGCCTGAAAGGCGGACCCCGAAGGCAGTTTCAGTCCTTGGCGGCCCGACGCTTCTTGTCGACATCGTAGAACGGCATCGAATGCGTTACGGCTGCAATCGGGCCATGCGTGCCACAGCGCACCTCAAGCTTGGTGCCGTTATTGGCGCAATCGACCGGCAGGCGGGCGATGGCGATGTTCCAGTCGTTCAACGGCGAATACATCGGCTGCGTCACGACGCCAACCTTCTTGCCGTCGCGGAAGACCGGAGCATTGCCGGGCACGTTCTTGCCCTCCAACTTCAGGCCCCAGATCTTGAAGCGTTCCTTGCCCTGCAACCGGTAGTGCTCCTCGGCACCGCGAAAGCCGGTCTTGCCTTTGGTGACGGTAAAATCGAGGCCCAGTTCCCACAGGGTATCGCCGGGGCCTTCGTCTTCGAACGGATACATTTCCGAATTGTCGAAGGGGAAGAACAACAGATAGCTTTCGGCCCGCAGCATATCCAAGGTGGTGAACCGGCAGGGGATGATCCCCATGGCAGCGCCTTCCTCAAGGATTCGGTCCCAGATCATCCCTGCGTCCTGCCCCCGGCAGAAGATCTCATAGCCCCGTTCGCCGGTATAGCCGGTGCGCGACAGTGTGATCGGCTTGCCGAACAGGCTGGCAGGCATGTGCGACATGTAAGGCAGCGCGCGGACGCCCGGGATGTGCTTTTCCAGATAGTCCACCGCCAGCGGACCCTGCAGCGACAGGTCGTGCAGGTTGTCGTCGAACCGGACCGACACATCGCGCCCCGTCGCAGCCATCGTGAGTTGCTCATGCCCTTGGCCAGAGCCATGGACCACGGTGTAGGAGTTCGGCCCCATCCGATAGATGATGCAGTCGTCAATGAACTTGCCCGCGTCGTTCAGCATCGAGGCATAGATCGCCTTGCCCGGCATCAGCTTTTCCGGGTCGCGGGTCGTGGCGCGGTCGATGACATGGCTGGCGGCATGTCCGGTGATATGCACCTTTTTCAGGCCCGACACGTCCATCAACCCGGCCTTGGTGCGGATCGCCATGTATTCGGCATTCGGGTCGCCCTTGGAATAGGACCAGGCGGTTCCCATCCCGCTCCAGTCCTCAAGGTTGGACCCAAGCGCGCGGTGGCGGTCCATTAGCGACGAAAAGCGCCAGGAATTGGTCATTTGCGATCTCCCTGAGAGGTTGTTCTTTTGCGCAAAGTGTCGGGCGATTCTCGCCAGAAAGCAATAATGAAGTGCAACAATATTTCTTGCCAGAAAACAGCGTCGGCATGAAAAGGCCGCCCGCAGGCGGCCTTTTCGGATCGTTTTCCCGCGCCTTATTCAGTCGGCGCGCTGCTGAACCAGGTCAGCGGCTGCATCAGGTAGTCGCCAAAGGCCATACGCTCGACGCCGGGCAGGACGAAGAACCAGTTGGCAATCAGCACCACCAGCGCGCCCGCGATCAGCGTCAGGTAGGGCAGCATGCCGGCCTTGCGCTCACCAAGCTCGCCATACGCCAGACCCAGGTCGTCATAGGCTTCTTTCGGGAACTTGCCCTTGTCCTGCACATAGTGGCGGAACCAGAACACCGGCACGATCAGCGCGGCAAAGGCCAGACCCGACAGAAGCGCGCCGGAATATCCCCAGACCTTGGCCCCAGCCCCGAGGAACAGGATGTTGACGAAGGCCAGAAGGGTGTTGACCCCGATCAGCCAGGACGGCGCTTTCCATGGGCGTTCCATGTGGGCGCTGTCGATGCGGTGGATCCAGCCGGCGTTCAGGTTCAGGAAGTTGAACAGGATGTAGCCGACGTTGGAAATCGCCAGGACGTAGAAATATCCTGCAATGTCCGAGGCCAGTGCCAGCAGGAAGACGTTGAAGGCAAAGTCCGTCCACATTGCCTTGCGTGGCGCGCCATGGGCGTTGACGCTGCCCAGATACTTCGGCAGCCAGCCATCACGTGAGCCTTGATAGAGGGTGCGCGAAGACCCAGCCATTGCCGTCATGATCGCCAGGAACAGCGCCATGATCATCAGGATCACGAAGATCTGGGTGATCACCGGCCCGCCGCCGATCATGTTGCCCAAAGCCTCACCCACACCCGAGCCGTCAACGATGCCGCTGGCCAGCATGCCCTCTTGCCCCAGAACGCCCTGGAACGAGAACGGGATCAGGAAGAAGAACAGGCAGCACAGCAGGCCCGAGTAAAAGATCGCCCGGAAGGTGTCAGTCTTTGGGTCCTTCAACTCTCGGGTATAGCAGACCGCGGTCTCAAAACCGTAGGTCGACCAGGCCGCAATATAAAGACCGCCCAGAAACAGCGTCCAGCCGCCGATATTCCATTCCCCGTCAACGCCCGAATAAGCGGCGGTCGGCGGCACAAGGTTGGTGACGTTCATCCAGTCGATCGACCCATTGACCAGCGGCACCAGACCGACCAGCAGCAAGGGCACCAGCACGATGATCGCCAGCCACTTTTGGGCACTGGCCGTTGAGGCAATGCCTTTTTCCTGGATGAGCAGGATGACCAGCATCAGCGCGACACCGATCACGAAATACGCGTTGAAGTACAGCGTCCCAAGGCCCGGAATGGCCAGTTGTCCCAACTCCCAGGTGCGGAAGGCCGGGGTCAGCGCTGCAACTCCGTCCGACGCCGCAACTGCCTTGACCGCGTCTTCGGCAGTCGTGCCGGCGTTCGCTGCCATGAAGTCGACGACCGACTGTGTTTCCGCCGTATAGCTTGCAAGGTTGGCCGTCACCCAATCCAGCACCATCTGGCTTTCGGCCAAGGGCACCGGGAACAGCGCGTTCAGGATATAGCCCGCCGCGATCACACAGCCCAGCGACAGCACCGGCGACCAGGCGAACCAGTTGCACCAGACCGACAAGGGCGCGATCAGCTTGGAATAGCGCAGCCATGCGGTCGCACCGTAGACCGAGGTTCCCCCGGACTTGTTGCCGAACATCCCGGCCATTTCGGCATAGGTAAAGCTTTGCAGAAAGCCCATGATCATCGAGATGATCCAGACCGCGAAGGCCAGTTTCCCCGTGGTCCCCGCAATCCCGCCGATCGAGAAAAGCACCAGCGGCGGCACGCCTGCCGCAACCCAGAAGGCGCCCTTCCAGCTTAGTGCACGGACCATTTGGCCCGATCCAGTTTCAGTCGTCATTCCCTCACTCCTGTTGGATGGCATCATCTGGCGTCGGGCGGTTTTTCACTATGGCCCTTGCCCCAGTTGTGCCTGAATTGGCAAATTATCTGGACGTGGTGCGGCAGATGTCGATCGTCTCCGCAGTCTTCTCCTTCGTCCGTCAACGCTTCATGTCAGCCCTGGCAACACGCCTCCGGCCTGATCTTGCGAAGAAAAGCATGGACAGGCCTGCATGGCGAGCAAAATTTCATCCCGGCGAAAATTAGTTTCCCCGAAATGACAGGGGCTGCCCAAACCGATGAAAAATACGGCAAAAAAGCGGCGCCGTTGCCGGTGCCACTTTTCATTTTCGCCTTCGAAAAACTAGTTGCGCAGGTAGCTTTCCATCGAATCTTCCAGCGCATCCTTCCAAGGCGTGTGGTGCATAGGCGCCATCGTGCCGGTGATCACCGACCGGTAGGCGTTGTCGCGGAAGGTCATGATGTCCTTCTTCTTGTGGTCCTTCCAGTCAAAGAAAGCCTGGCACGCACCGTCCACATCAAACGACGGATAGTCGGTCTCGGCGATCAGCTCCTTCACATACTCGCCCTGATAATGGATGGCGTCATGCGCATCGGCGCCCGCATCCTCTCCAGCGATCCGGTCGGCGATGTCCTTCTGCAGCGCGGCCTTGTCAGCCGGGACCGCAAGACGCCCCATGATCGCATCGCGCACCCACCACGCCTGAGCGTCAAACATGTTGAAGGTGAACCACTGGTCCTGCATGCCAAGGAAGAACAGCTTGGGGTTATGGACCCAGGCCACACCCTTATACAGGTCCGCCGTCGCCAGCCGGTTCGCCGTCCTCAGTCGCAGATCATCCGGCAGGAACGGGAAGTGGTGTTTATAGCCGGTGCAAAGGATGATCGCGTCGATCTTCTTTGACGTCCCGTCCTCGAAATAGGCGCTTTCCTCGTCGACCCGCACCAGCCCCTGCTTTTCTTCCCAGTTGTCAGGCCATTTGAACCCCATCGGCGCCCGGCGGTAGGTATTGGTGATCGACTTCGCGCCGTATTTCCAGCACTGGCTGCCCACGTCTTCGGCGGAATAGGAAGTCCCGACGACCAGCAGGTCCTTGCCCTTGAACTCCCGCGCGTCGCGGAAGTCATGGGCATGCAGCACGCGGCCGTTGAACTTGTCGAAACCGGGGTATTCCGGCACATTCGGCACGCTGAAATGGCCCGATGCTACAATGACGTTGTCAAACTCTTCCTCATACATCCGGTCCGCCACCAGATCATGCGCCGTGATGGTGAAATTGCCCTTGGCCTCGTTGTACTTGACCATCCGGATCGTGGTCGAGAACCGGATCCAGTCGCGCACCCCGGCCTTGTTCACCCGGCCTTCGATATAGTCGAACAAGACCGCGCGGGGCGGATAGCTGCCGATTTGTTTGCCGAAATGTTCCTCGAACGAATAATCGGCGAACTCCAGCCCCTCTTTCGGGCCGTTCGACCAAAGGTAGCGATACATGCTGCAATGCACAGGCTCGCCGTGTTCATCCAGACCGGTGCGCCAAGTATAGTTCCAAAGCCCGCCCCAGTT
>CAIXBE010000052.1 GCA_903917595.1 uncultured Rhodobacterales bacterium | reverse complement strand
TGGGGTCGCTGGCCAGCCTGCCGGCCGTTGCCCAGTCATGTTTGGCCAGGTCGGTGAAGACCACCGTCACCATCTGCGGCGTGCCCCCGCAAGTGTCGCACCACGCCTTGGTGACCGCCTCGGCGCAAGCGCGTTTCTGGTCGGGCGTCCGACCCTCGAACATCTCGATCCGGATGATTGGCATGTCTTTCTCCTTAAGCAGCTTTACGGGCTGTTGCGGCAACCTTTGGCATGACGTCGCTGGCCAGCCGGTTCATCATCTCCAGCACATCGCCCTGCGGCTGGCCGAAGTTCGACGACACGATGATCTCGTCGATGCCCAGTTCGGCATAGGCGGACAGCCGGTCGATCATCTCGGCCTGCCCGCAAATCAGGATATTGGCGCGGAAATCTTCCATCGACTGCTGGCGGGGCAGAGGCTTGATGATCCCATGCTCGACGATCCCCGGCCCGCCGAAGACATTGTCGAAACTCTCATAATAGCGATAAGCCATCACAGCCATCGCTTCGGCCTGTTCCGGCTTGTCGGTGACAAACAACCCGCGCTGCAATGACAGACGCTGCCCAGACCGTCCCGACATCGCCACGCCGCGATGAAAGGCGTTGACCTGGGCCTCCAGCACTCCATGGCTGGCCGACAGCGGCGTGGTCTGGACGCTATACCCCTTGCCCGCCGCCGCCTCGATCCCCGCAGGCGCCATGATGGCCAACGCGATCGGGATCGGGTCTTCCGGCCGCGGCATTACCGTCAGCGCGTCAAATTTATACCATTGGCCATTCCAGCTGACCTCCTCGCGCGTCACCAAAGCCTCCAGCACGGCCAGACTTTCCTCGAAGCGGGGCTTGGTTTCCGCCATCGGCACCCCGATGCGGCCGGTCTCAAACCCGAACGCCCCTTTGCCCACCCCCAGCACCAACCGCCCGTCGCACAGGGCTTGCGCCTGTATCACCTCACCCGCAAAGACCCGCATGTCACGGATCGGCAACTGGCAGATCGCCGTCGCAATCTCGATCCGGCTGGTCCGCGCTGCAATCGCAACCGCCAACTGCAGCGGCGACGGCACCAGCAGGATATTCAGGAGGTGATGCTCGGGGATCGACACACCGCGAAATCCCACCGTTTCAGCATGCACGGCTTGGCCGATCATGTCGGCCCAAAGCCGCTTGCCGCCAACGCGCGGGTCCAGCAGATGCGAATTCAGAAAATGCGAAACGTCCATCGTGTTCCTGCCGCCCGACGGTTCTGCGGGCCCATATCTTGTACGTTCGTACCAAACACTCCATCTTGTCAAGCACCCCCGATAAGGTCACGGTTGGATGCATGACCGACAACCCGATGCGCAGCCAGACCAAGACCGACCGGCGCACCAAGATCGCCGATGCGGCGCTGCGTGTTCTGGGGCGCGAAGGTCACGCGGGCCTGACGGCGCGCAAGGTCGCGACCGAGGCGGGCATGTCACTTGGCCACATCACCTATAATTTCCACGGCATGGCAGAAGTCCTGGCCGAGGCGTATCGGCTGTTATCCGCGCGTTTGCGGGAAGCATCGGATCTTCAGACCGGCGCGGCAGGCATGTCACCTGCCGAACGCCTGAGCGCGTTTCTTCAAGCCGGGTTCACCCCGGATTTCCTGACGCCCGCGCATATCCGGACCCGGATCGACCTCTGGTCCGCCGCCGCTGCCCTGCCCGAAGTCGCGGCCACCGAACTGGCGCTTTACCGCCATTACCGCGCGACGCTTGAAGGCCTGCTGGCCCCGCTGGTGCCGCAGGATCGCATTCACGCACTGTCGGATACGATCATGGCGACGCTGGATGGGCTGTGGCTGGACTGGATGCGCCGCCGTGACCGGGCCGCAGTCGAGAACGGCCTGCGGGTTCTGCTAGAGCTGGTGCGACATCAGCTTTCGCCACCAAGCCAATGATCTGAAATGAAAAGGCCGCCAAAATGGGCGGCCTTTTCATTGTTGTGTGGAAAAGGTGTCGACCCTATTCAGCAGATTCCTGCGGGGGGAGGCCATCAGCCGTAGCGGCTGCCTTGGGCTTGCGCGGTCCCCGTGCCCGACGCGGCGCAGCGTGATCTTCAACGGCCATGGTCGGGGAATCGGCCCTCGCGGCGCTGTTGTCCTCCACGGCGATCCGACCACGTGCAACTGACTCCGGAGTCTCGACCAGACCGGTATCGTCGCCTGCGTCAATCTCGATTACATCACTGAGCACGGGCTGCTCTGCCGCAACGAAACTGCGATCCTCGCGGTAGTCGCGGGGTTGGTCCTGACGACGCTCAACCCTATCACGATTATCGGGCTGGCGGTTATCGGGCTGGCGATCCGGGCGTTCCTGACGGTCGCCCCGGTCAAAGCGTTCGCTCCGGTCACGGCCTTCGCCCTGACGCCCTTCGCCCTGGCGCCCTTCGCCCTGGCGCCCGTCTCCCTGACGCCCGTCTCCCTGGCGCCCGTCTCCCTGGCGCCCGTCTCCCTGGCGCCCGTCCGCCTGACGGTCACCTCGCGGTTGCTGGTTGACTTGCTGGCCCCCACCTTGACCGGCATTCTGCCCGCCATTGGAGTTGCCATTCTGGCCAGCATTCTGGCCACCACTTTGCTGATACTGCTGCTGGCGTGCCTCTTGTTCGACGGCCATCTCGCGCGTCGCTTCGGCCAGCATTCGGGTGTAATGCTCGGCATGCTGCAGGAAATTCTCGGCGGCCACGCGGTCATTCGACAGCTGGGCATCGCGTGCCAGCATCTGGTATTTCTCGATGATCTGCGCCGGGGTGCCGCGCACCTTACCTTCGGGTCCCGAGGAATCGAAGACGCGGTTGATGATGTTGCCGATGGGGCGCGGGCGGTTCTGGCTGGAACGCGGGCGTTTCTTGGAAGAGCGCATCTGGTCCTTATGATGGCTTTGGCCCGCGACCGCCGCCCGTAGTCGGGCAGCCAGATGGTAAAACGCGAGGGGCTTGCATTGTGCAAAGGCGGGTGCAATCCCATCCGGTGCAAGGGTCAATAATCACAGGCTTGGTCATCTGACAAGCTTAAATTGCACAAAAGGCCGGATTTTGCACCCATGCTGGCGCGCAGGTCAGGCAGACCCGCAACTGTCGCCGGGTCCCGGCTTGACTGCTGCCACCACCCGGTCGCGCCCGTCCATGTCGGGCAGAATGCGGATATCCTCCAACCCCGCCGCCGCCATCAACCCTGCGACGGCCTGCCCTTGCGTCGGCCCGATCTCGACAAGAAGCCGGCCACCAGGCATCAGCCTTGCCCCGGCACCACGCGAGATGATCCGGTAGGCCTCCAGCCCGTCGCCGCCGGGGGTCAGGGCTTGCAACGGCTCCCAGTCGCGCACCTCGGGGGCAAGGCCAGAGAGTTCGTCCGCCGCGATATAGGGCGGGTTCGACACGATCAGATCGAAAGTTCCCGAAACCTCTGAAAACCAGTCCGAGACCAGAAACCGCGCCCGCGCCTTCAGCCCAAGATCAGATGCGTTTCCCACCGCAACCGCAAGCGCTGCATCAGAAATATCGACTCCGACCCCCCGCGCCATCGGCATGTTTTTCAGGCAGGCCAACAGGATGCAACCGGTGCCGGTGCCAAGGTCAAGCAGCTTCAGGAACGGCCGGGTCAAGGCTTCGGCCACCAGCGCCTCGGTGTCGGGGCGCGGGTCCAGCGTGTCGCGGGTCACGCGGAACGACAGGCCCCAAAAAAGCCGCCGGCCAATGATCTGCGCCACCGGTTGCCGCAGGGTCCGGGCCTGCACCGCCGCGCCGTAAACCTGCTCTTGCGGCGGGGTCATGTCGTCGGGCAGGTGCAGCGTCAGCCGGTCATGGCGAATGTTCAGCGCATAGGCAAGCAGCACCCGTGCATCGCGGGCGGCATTCTCGACCCCCGCCTCCTCCAGCTTTGGTATCGCCAGACGCAGGGCATCGGACGCTCTCATCCTTCCATCTCGGCCAGCCGTTCGGCCTGATCATGGGCGGCAAGCGCGTCGATGACCGGGTCAAGCTCACCGCCCATGATCTGCGCCAGCGCGTAAAGCGTCAGGTTGATCCGGTGATCAGTCATCCGGCCTTGCGGAAAGTTGTAGGTGCGGATGCGTTCGCTGCGGTCACCCGATCCGACCTGAGATTTCCGGTCCGCCGCCCGCGCCGAATGCACGCGTTCACGCTCGGCCTCGTAAAGCCTGGACCGCAGCACCTGCATCGCGATTTCCTTGTTGCGATGCTGTGATTTCTCGGCACTCGTCACCATGATCCCGGTCGGCAGATGCGTGATCCGCACCGCCGAGTCGGTCGTGTTCACATGCTGGCCCCCCGCACCCGAGGCGCGCATCGTGTCGATGCGGATGTCTGAGGCCGGGATATCAATCTCGACCTCATCCGCCTCGGGCAACACGGCCACGGTCGCGGCAGAGGTATGAATCCGGCCCTGCGCTTCGGTCTCAGGCACGCGTTGGACACGGTGAACGCCGGATTCGTATTTCAGCCGGGCAAAGACGCCCTCACCCGTGACCAGCGCCACCAGTTCCTTCAGCCCGCCAAGGTCCGACAGGCTTTCCTCCAGCACTTCCCAGCGCCAGCCCATCCTTTCGGCATGGCGCTGATACATCCGGGCCAGGTCTGCGGCAAAGAGGCTCGCCTCCTCGCCCCCGGTGCCGGGACGGATTTCCACAATGGCCGGGCGCGCGTCGGCGGCATCCTTTGGCAACAGCGCCAGCCGCAGCGCCTGCTCCATCTCGGGGATGCGGGCGCGCAGGCGGGGGATTTCCTCCTCGGCCAAGGCGCGCATGTCGGGGTCGGCCAGCATCGCCTCGGCCTCGGTCAGATCGTCAAGCGACCGGCGATAGGCGGCAATTTCATCGGCGACGGGTTTGAGGTCGGTGTATTCCTTGCTGATCCGGGCAATCTCGGACGGGGCGGCACCTGCATTCAGCTGTGCTTCGAGAAACTCGAAACGCTGGGTGATTTGCGCAAGTTTGTCCAACGGAACCATAGCGGGGGTGTGGCGCGTAACGGCTGGTGGGTCAAGAGGCGGTTAGCGAAGGGCGGGAGGCGAAGGGCGGGGGTTTCACACCCCCGCACCCCCGTGGGATATTTTTGCAGAGAGGAACGGATCAGAGGTGCAGAAACCAGCCTTCCAGCCTCGCTGCGTTGGCACCCCAGTCTCTGCCGCCAAAGCGGGATCGCCCAAAGAGGACTAAGGTTTGGTCGTCAAGAATCTGTGCGGTCGTGTAGTCCGGGAAGCCCCAAATCAGACTTCTCGTTTCCCAAGTAACCCATCCTTCCTTTACGCTCCCGGCGATTCTTCGCGTGCGATCTGAGCTAACCGCGATGAGATCAAACATGGTCAGCAACTCTTGCAGAGTATCGGCAGGGCCATCTAGCCGTCGGACGACGCTGTTCGGCCCAGTAAATTTTGCGCTCGGCGAGACGTGTGCAAGCGTCGCGGCCATTTTTCGAAGATCGACATGCCAGCGCTCGGGATCAACCGGTGCGAAGCGTACATAGGCGGCAAAGGCTGCGACCAGTGCAAGCGCCAGCAGGCCGGCGATGCGGGGGCTGGTCACCGTCTGGTCCGCGCCCAGTGATACAGGCAGACCAGTTCATAGCCGACATGCGCCCCGGCAATCGCGGTGGCCCCGGTGGTGTCATAGGGGGGCGAGACTTCGACGATGTCACCGCCGACCATGTTGATCCCCGCCAGATCACGCAAGGCAGCTGCCGCTTGCCAAGAGTGCAACCCGCCCCAGACCGGCGTGCCGGTGCCGGGGGCGGCCGACGGGTCAAGACAGTCGATGTCGAAGGTGACATACGTAGGCCCCTGCCCGACGATGGCCTTGGCCTTGGCCACTGCCGCCGCCACGCCCGCCTCATGCACCTCACGCGCGTCGATCACGCTGATGCCCAGATAATCCTCGGTCGTGGTCCTGATCCCGATCTGGACCGAGCGTTTGGGGTCCACCAGGCCAGTCTTGACCGCCTTGTACAGCATGGTGCCATGGTCGATCCGGCTAAGGTCATCATCCGGCCACAGGTCGGAATGCGCGTCGAAATGGATCACACCAAGCGGCCCGAACTTTTCGGCATAGGCCTTCAGGATCGGATAGGTAATGTAGTGATCCCCGCCCAACGTCACCGTCCCTGCCCCGGCGGCAAGGATGCCCCGGATGTGCGCGGTCAGCGCGTCGGGGAAGTCCGACACCTTGGCATAGTCAAAGGCTAGATCGCCGTAGTCAACGATGCTCAGGTCCTCCAAGGGGTTCGTGGGCCAGCCATAGGGCGGGTCATAGGGCATCAGGCTGGACGCCTCACGAATGGCGCGGGGGCCAAAGCGGGTGCCGGCGCGGTGGGTCACCGCCTGATCAAAGGGCACGCCGGTGATCGCCAGATCAACCCCGGTCAGATCCTTCGAATAGGTCCGGCGCAGGAAACTGGTCGCGCCGCCAAAGGCGTTTTCAAAGGAATAGCCCCGGTTGGAATTCCGGGTAAAGGCCGTGTCGACCTCTTTCTTCGCGTCTTCAAGTGCCATGATTTTCTCGGGTCTGTCAGCGCTATCGTTCTAGTCGGAGACGCGCGGATCCGGGAACAACAGGAATAGGCGAAGGATCAGCCGTGTCAACCGCCGAACAAACGGCAGTGCCTCTCAGGTGTGGATCACGCAGGCGCGCGCGCAGCCAGATGTCTCAGGATTTCCTCGGCGTCGCGGACGGTATCGCGAACGACGTCGGCGGCCGGAAGAATGTCGCGGATGCGGGCAGCACCCACCCCGGCCAGCAGCGGAATGAGTGTGATGTCCTGCCGAGCCTCGGCGGCAGCAAACTCGGCGCGCACGGCGTCAAGTCCGGCCCGCAGATCGTGTTCCCTGCCATCCCAGCGGTCAGTCATCGCATTGCGCAACGATTGGGTCCGGATGCCGCCGGGCCAATCTTCGCCCCACAGGATATCCCAGACCAGCGTGGGAATGGTGTCGCCCAGTCTGGCGTTCACGATGGCTTGTTTGTGGTCCACTGTGGCGGGCGCCTCCGGCGTGGCCAGAAACCGCGTGCCCATCAGCACCCCGGCAGCCCCGAACGCAATGGCGGCGGCAAGACCCTGTCCGTCAACGATGCCCCCTGCGGCAAGGACCGGGCGATGACCGGCCACACGCACAACCTCGGGCAACAGGGTCCAAAGCGGCATCGGCCCCATATGGCCCCCGGCCTCGCAGCCTTGGGCCACCAGCACGTCCACATTGGCCGCACAGGCCTGTTCGGCCTCGGCCACGGTGGTGATCTGATGCAGGACTTTTGCACCGATAGCATGGACCCGGGCCGTTGCAGGCCCCGGATCGCCGCGAAAGAACGAAAAAACCGGGACGCGTTCGTCAAGACAGTGCTGAAAGACCGCATCATCCGTCAGGTGCAGCACGAAATTGACGCCGAACGGACGGTCGGTCAGGGCGCGGATCTGGCGCAGAGATTGGCGGACCACATCGGCGCTGCTCCAGCAACAGGCAAGGATGCCAAGCCCGCCGGCATTGCTGACGGCGGCGACCAGTGCTGGATTGGTCCACCCACCCATTCCCGCCTGAACGACAGGATGAGAGATGCGCAAAGCGTCACAAACGGCTGTGTGCATCTCTCTCTCCTGACATCCCCGCGCAGCTTCGCACAGGCTGCGGATTTGTCCTATGCGTTTAGCGCCGCCTTACCCCAGTTTAACCCCTTCGCGCACCAACTCGTCCGAGACCTGCCGGATCGCGCGCTCCAGCGTTTCGGCGACAAAATCGACCTGCGCTTCGGTGATCACCAAAGGCGGCGACATCACATTCAGATGCCCCAGCGGCCGCACCATCAGCCCAAGGCTTTCGGCAATGTCCGAGATGCGCTTGCTCTCGTTGGCCTCATCCGGCAGCACCGCCTTGGTTTCCTTGTCGGCGACGTTTTCCACGCACAGCATCAGCCCGCGCCCGCGCACGTTGCCGACCAGCGGCAGCGCCTCAAGCTCTTTCAGGCGGCTTTGGAAATAGGGGCCGACCTTGCGGACATGGCCAAGGATATCCTCACGCTCCATGATTTCGATGTTCTTCAGGCCCGCGGCACAGGACACCGGATGCCCCGAATAAGTGAACCCGGCGGTGAACCAGCGCTCGCCCACTTCGGCCATGGTGTTCCAGACCTTGTCCGACAGGATCATGGCACCCAAAGGCAGATAGCCCGAGGTCAGCCCCTTGGCCGAGGTGATCACATCCGGCTGCACCCCGAATTCGTCAAGGCTGGCGAACCAGTGGCCAAGACGGCCAAAACCGGTGACAACCTCGTCGGCGATGAACAGGATATCGTGGCGCTGGCAGACCTGCCACATGCGGTAAAGATAGCCCTCGGGCGGGATGATGATGCCACCCGACGCCTGGATCGGTTCGGCGATGAAACCGCCGATCTTGTCGGCACCGACGCGGGCGATCAGCGCCTCGAATTCGGCGATCAGATCGTCACAGTATTGCGCCTCGGTCAGATGCGCCGGACGGCGGTAGGGGTTGGGGCAGGACAGATGATGGATGCCGTCGGTCTTGTAGCGGAACTCCTCAACCCGGTCGCCGGGGCGCTTGCCCACCGACTGCGCAAGGTAGGTGGACCCGTGATAGCTGTAGTCGCGCGCCACGATGTCCGTCTTTTGTGGGTAGCCGCGCGAATGCTGGTAAAACGCCACCATCCGCACCGCGGTATCCACCGCCGTTGACCCGCCGGTGGTGAACATCACCCGGTTGAGGTCACCCGGCGCAAGCTCGGCCAGTTTGGCCGCGAGCTTGGCCGTGGGATCGTTGGTCATGTCGACAAAGGTGTTGGAAAAGGCCAGCCGTTCCACCTGATCGGAAATCGCCTGCGCCATTTCCTTGCGGCCAAGTCCGATGTTGGTGCACCACAGCCCCCCCACCGCGTCGAAATAGCGCCGCCCCTCGGCGTCCCAAAGATAGCAGCCTTCGCCCTTGGAAATCACCAGCGCGCCGTCTTTTTCGAAGGGACCAAAGTTCGTCCAGGGATGCAGCGAATGCCCCCGGTCCATCTCCCACAGATCAACGGGCGAGGGTGAATTCGGCTTGAAGGCGGCGGTCATGGCTTTGGCTCCGGTCACTGACTGTGCAGTCAATGTAGCAGTTTGATCAAATCCGCGCCAGCCCTGCCCCGGCACCAAAGGTGGGGGTAGGGCAAGATATGGTGCCCAAAGGTAGATGAAGGGCTAAATCGGCAAAACCTGCGCCTGCACCGATTCGGCTCAGTAAAGCTTTTGCTGGGCCTTCCTCACGCTAAACCCATGCCCTTCCGCATTTGTGCAGGTCACCCCGGTCTTGGCCGAGACGCAAGAGATGCCGCCCATCGACACCGCCTCGCCATAGGGCAGCACCGGGTTGCCCCGGTCGATGGTCGTATCGCCGACGCAGCCAAGAACACCCTTGCCGGTCTTGCCGACAATGAAGGCAAAGCCCCAGTCCAGATCGCACCCTGCCGGGGCCCTGGTATAGCTGGGTGTCAGGTCGATCAGGTCGCAACGCGCCTCGGCCCCGCCGGCCCAGGTGTAGACCGCGCAATGGATGTTGCCGGTGGGCGACTGGAACCCAAGGTAGTCATCTGCCAGTGCCGGTTGGGTCAGGGCAAGCATCCCGCCCAAAGCAAGGATCGCACTCCGCATCTGTCGTCTCCTCGATGTCAAGGCCGGTCTAGCCAAAGCCCTGCCAAGCTTGGCCCAACCCTGCGACATCAACAAGTCAGTCTTTCCCGCCCCCAAGCGCCAGCGGCTGCGCCCGTTCGACCAACCGGGCAAAGAAGCTGGCCCCGACGGGGGCAACCTCGTCATTGAAATCATAGCCCGGATTGTGCAACCCCGGCCCAGCTCCCTGCCCCAAAAGCAGAAACGCCCCGGGCCGCGCCTGCAGCATGTATGAGAAATCCTCGGACCACATCTTGCGCGGGCAATCGTCGTTGACCGCGTCCGGCCCCGCAATCTCGCGCGCGATGTCAGTGGCAAAGGCGGCGTTGGCCGCGTGGTTCACCGTGGCGGGATAGCCCGCCTCATACACCATCTCGGCCTGGACCCCATAGGCCAGCGCCGTGCCTTCGACGATCTCGGACAGGCGGCGCTTGAACATCGCCTGCACCGCGCCGTCAAAACTGCGGATGGTGGCGACAAAACTCGCGGCTTCAGGAATGATGTTGCTGGCGCTGCCCGCATTCACTTGCGTGACCGAGATCACCGCCTGCGCCGCCGCATCCAGATTGCGGCTGAGGATGGTCTGCACCGCCGCAATCATCGCCAGCGCCGCCACGATCGGATCGACACAGACATGCGGAGTGGCACCATGGCCGCCCTGCCCGCGCACCGTCACATGCAGGGTGTCCACCGCCGCCGCCAGCGCGCCGGGAGTGCAGTGGAACATGCCAAAGGCAATCGCGGGCTCGTTGTGCAGACCGTAAACCTGATCAATGCCGAACCGGTCCATTATGCCTTCGCGCACCATCACCTCACCGCCGCCGCCATCTTCCTCGGCCGGCTGAAAGATCAGCGCCACGCGACCGGAGAAATTCCGCGTCTCGGCCAGATACTTCGCCGCGCCCAAAAGCATCGTCACATGCCCGTCATGGCCGCAGGCGTGCATCCGCCCGGGGATGGTGGAGGCATGCGGCAGCCCCGTCACCTCGACCATCGGCAGCGCGTCCATGTCGGCGCGCAGGCCGATAGTGCCGCCTGGCCCCTGCCCGTTCAGGATCGCGACCAGCCCGGTTTTGGCAATGCCGGGATGGATCTCGTCCACCCCGAATTCTGCCAGCCGTGCAGCTATGAAAGCCGCCGTCTCATGGCAGTCATAGCCCAGTTCCGGGTGCTGGTGCAGATGCCGCCGCCAGCCGGTCATCTCGGCAGCATATCCGGCGATACGGTTCAGAACGGGCATCGGTTTGCTCCTGCAACAGCCGGTCGAGCCAAAGTTTTTCAAGCCAGAGGTTGTGCCTTTTCGACCAGCCGGGCGAAGAAGCTTGCCCCGATCGGGGCAGCCTCATCGTTGAAGTCAAAGGCCGCGTGATGCAGCCCCGCCCCCGGCCCGGTGCCAAGGAAAAGGTAGGCCCCCGGCCGCACCTCCAGCATGTAACTGAAATCCTCCGACCCCATCTCGCGGTTGGATCGCGCGTCGACCAGATCGGTCCCCACCACCTCACGCGCGACATCGGCGGCGAAATCGGTCTCGTCCTCGTGGTTGATGGTCGCCGGATAGCCCCAGTCATATTCGACCACCGCCTTGACGCCGTAAGCCGTCGCATGGCCTTCGACGATCTCATGGAACCGCCGCTTCAAAAGCGCCCGCACGTCCGGCTTGAAGCAACGGATGGTGGCGGTAAAAGTCCCGTCCTCGGGGATGATGTTCGACGCGGTGCCGGTGTGGATCATGGTGACCGAGATCACCGCCTCGTCCAGCGCATAGACGTTGCGCGGAATGATCGTCTGCACCGCCTGCACCATGCCGACGATGGCCACCACCGGATCGACGCAGTCATGCGGCGTGGCCCCGTGGCCACCCTTGCCGGTGACCCGCACCAGCGCCGTATCGACCGAAGCCATCAGCGGACCGGGCGTGGTCAGGAATTGCCCGAAAGGCACGTTCGGCGCGTTGTGGATGCCGTAGACCTGCCCGATCCCGAACCGGTCCATCATCCCTTCCTGCACCATCACGTTGCCGCCGCCGCCATCTTCTTCGGCCGGTTGAAAGATCAGCGCGACCGTGCCCGCAAAATTCCGCGTCTCGGCCAGATATTTCGCCGCCCCCAGCAGCATCGTCACATGCCCGTCATGGCCGCAGGCGTGCATCTTGCCCGGCACCTTGCTGGCATAGGGTGCCCCGGTCAGTTCCTCGATCGGCAGCGCGTCCATGTCGGCGCGCAGCCCGATCACCGGGCCATCCGCCTGCCCTTTGATCAGTGCGACGACGCCAGTCTTGGCGATCCCCTCATGGATCTCGTCCACCCCAATCTCGCGCAGGCGTTCCACGATCCAGGCCGCGGTTTCATGGCAATCAAAGGCCAGTTCGGGATACTGGTGCAGATGTCGGCGCCAACCCTTCATGTCCTCGGCATATGAGGCGATACGGTTCAGAACAGGCATGGCATGGGTCCTTGATAGGTCTGGGGATCGGTCCGGTCTGACTTTGATCAAATCCGAAATTCACCGCCTGTGCAATCGGGGAAGCATGGCTTGACGCCACTTGCGGCAGGGGACCGCTGCCCCCGGTCTGTGCACCAAAATGCAACACTTTGCCCGGCCCAGCGTCAAAACGCTCGCCCGGCATCTATCCCGCTATGAGCAACGCCCGACCTGTGATAGCCCCGTCGCATCAATCCAGATGGAATACTCAAATGAAATTTCTGACGATTTCCTTCGCCCTCGCCGCCCTGGCCGCCGCACCCGGTTTTGCCGGCGGACCGACGGTCATCGCCGACGACACGGCCCCCGCTGCAGCCCCGGCAGACGTCGCCGTGCATGACTGGTCGGGTGCCTATGTCGGGCTGTCCTATGGCACGGCGACGGGCGAGGTTCAGTTTGACCCCGGCAGCTTTTCGGAACTTGAAGACGGCACTGTCGCCGGGGCACATGCCGGATACCTTTTTCAGCGTGGCGCGTTCGTCTATGGCGGCGAAGTGGCTTACGGCACCATCAGCGACATGCTTTACCCGGGCTTCGGCGCGGGAAGTGGGGTTGACCGCGTCCTTGATCTGAAAGCAAAAGCTGGTTACGCCGCCAACCGCGCCCTGTTCTACGGTGTCGTTGGCTATTCACAGTCCACCTTGTATGTCGACGGCGGCGTTTGGGAAATGGACGGCGTTTCAGTTGGCGCAGGGGTCGATTTCGCGATGACCGAGCGTGTGACGCTTGGTCTGGAATACCTGTCACGCGACGTGTCGGCCCTGCCAACCGGCGGCGGCATCAACGAAGCGAACACGACGATCAACACCCTGTCGTTGCGGGTCGGCCTGTCCTTCTGATAAATCCGCTGACCGGGCGTGACAGCGCCTGCAAATCCTATAAGACTGCGCCCGGACCTCCCTTCGGGCGCAATTTCATGACCTCCGACTCCCTTCCCCCGTCAGGCATCGACCGCCTGCTTGCCATCATGGCCGCGCTCCGCGACCGAGAAACCGGCTGTCCTTGGGACATCGAACAGACCTTCGCCACCATCGCCCCCTATACGCTGGAAGAAGCGCACGAGGTCGCCGATGCCATCGAACGCCAAGCCTGGGGCGAACTGAAGGGGGAACTTGGCGATCTGCTGTTCCAGACCGTCTACCACGCACAAATGGCCGCCGAGGCTGGCCATTTCACGTTTGCCGATGTGGTGGCCACGATCAGCGACAAGATGATCTCCCGCCATCCGCATGTCTTCGGTTCGGAAAGCCGCGACAAAAGCGCCGAGCAGCAAACCCGCGACTGGGACGCTGCCAAAGCCGCCGAGCGTGGGGCCGCGCGCACTCTGGACGGTGTGGCCATGGCCCTGCCCGCCCTGACCCGCGCGGTGAAACTGCAGAACCGGGCGGCGCGGGTCGGCTTTGACTGGCCCTCAACCGATGGAGTGCTGGACAAGCTGGTCGAGGAATCGCGCGAAGTGGTCCAGGCCCGCGACACCCTGACCCATGAAGAATTGACCGAGGAAATCGGCGACCTTCTTTTCGTCATGGCCAACCTTGCGCGCCACCTGAAGGTCGATCCCGAAGCAGCGCTGCGCGCCGCCGCCGGGAAATTCACCCGCCGCTTTGCCCGGATCGAAGATTGGCTGGCCGAGGCTGGCAAGCGCCCCTCCGACAGCGACCTTGCGGAAATGGACGCCCTGTGGAACCGTGCCAAGGCCGAGGACAAGACGGCCAGCCCGCTTAGACCGTCACCTGACTGATACGGAACCGTGATGATTTGCGGGCGGAACCTTTGACCAAAGCGCGAGGAGCAGGCCCATGAAACGCCTTGTCAGCCTTCTTCTTCCCGTGGCCCTGGCCCTTGCGGCGGTGGTCTACTTTTCCTCGCGCCCGCCAGCGGTTGCCTTGTCGATCCTTGCCGGGTCGGAAAATCAGGCGCTGGAGCCTTTGATCCAAGACTGGGCCGCCGACAACAACGTGGTGGTCAGCGTTACCTACCTTGGGTCCGTCGATATCAGCCGCGAGCTGCAGTCCGGCGACAGCAGCCCCTATGACGCGGTCTGGCCCGCCCACTCGCTGTGGATCGAACTGGGCGATACCGGGAAATCCGTGTCGCATGCCACATCCATCCTGCGCTCGCCCGTGGTGCTGGGCCTGCGCAAATCCATCGCTGCCCGGCTGGGCTGGATCGGCCGCAAGGACCTGACCATTCAGGACATTCGCGACGCGGCCACGCGCAATGACTTTCGGTTGTCGATGACCTCGGCCACCCAGTCGAACTCGGGCGCTTCGGCCTATCTGGGCTTTCTTTACGCCTTTGCCGGTGATCCCGACATGCTGACCCTGCCGATGCTGGACGATCCTGCCCTCTTGGACGCGATGCGCGGGCTTTTGGCGCAGGTCGACCGGTCCTCAGGCTCGTCGGGCTGGCTCAAGGATGCGTTTCTCGCCAAGCCGGACGGGTTCGACGCCATGTTCAACTACGAATCCGTGGTGATCGAGACCAATCAGGCCCTGGCGGCGGTTGGCGAGGAGCCGCTTTACATCATCTATCCCGCGAACGGGCTGGCGGTGGCCGACAGCCCGCTGGGTCTGATCGACAAGGGCGACCCGGCCAAGGAAGCAGCCTTCCTTGCGCTGCAGACCCACCTTCTGTCGCCCGACACCCAGAACAAGCTGTCTGCCCTTGGCCGCCGCGCCGGCTTGATCGGGCTGGATGCCACCAGTGCCGACCCTGCGGTCTGGAACCCCGACTGGGGCGTCGACCTTGCCCGCGACATCGCCCCGATCCCGACCCCCGATTCAGACGTCATCGCCAAAGCCTTGGCGCTGTATCAGACGGAACTGCGCAAACCCTCACTGACGATCTGGGTTCTGGATGTCTCCGGCTCGATGGCGGGCGAACCCCTGGCCCAGTTGAAAGAGGCGATGCGGCTGGTCCTTGACCCCGATGCCGCCGCCGTGAACCTTCTGCAGCCGTCATCGCGCGATGTGACGGTGATCCTGCCCTTCAACCACAGCTTTCTGGAACCCACCATCGTCACCGGCGGCGAAAAGGCCGATCTTGCCGCCGCCCTGACCCGGGTTCAGGGGCTGCAGGCGGACGGCGGCACCGATGTCTACATCGCGATTTCCAAGGCGCTGTGGCTGCTGGAG
The DNA here is from genome assembly GCA_903917595.1 of uncultured Rhodobacterales bacterium. GTDB lineage: Bacteria > Pseudomonadota > Alphaproteobacteria > Rhodobacterales > Rhodobacteraceae > Tabrizicola > Tabrizicola rara. The sequence continues at coordinate 1,674 of CAIXBE010000052.1, read as the reverse complement.
CCCTATGCCGCCGACGGCACGCTTGGCGACTTTCTGCCCGCGATTGTCGCGATGACCGATGGCGCGTCTGACGTGGAAAACCGGGACCGGATGTTTCGGGATCTGACTGACCTGCCTTGGGCAAAGGACATCCCGATCCACTCCATCGCCTTTGGCAACGCCGACGAAGACCAGCTGAAAGCCCTGTCTGCGGCTTCGGTCGGCCGGATGTTCACCGCAGGCGACGACATCGCCAAGGCGCTGCGGTCGGCGAAAGGCTACAACTGATGACGCTTCCCGACGGCCCGCGCCAGATTGCCGCCGCCCTCATGGCAGCGGTGGTGTTTCTGGCGCTGTTCTTCTTGGTCAACCTGGTCTGGTTTCTGGCCCTGCCGCTTGCGGCCTTGGCCTATGGCGCCCTTCTCCTGATCATCCGCCGCCGCCCGCTGTTGTCCGAAGTCTTGCTGTCGGATCGGGTGACCGCCGCCGACATCGCCGCCGGGCAAGCCGCCTTGGACGAAGCCCTCCGCCGTCTGGCCAAGGCCGATCCGGCATCGGACACCGACCTGCAGGGTGATCTTGCCGCCCTTGCGGCCGACCTGCGCTCGATCCGCACCCAGATCGGCGACGACCCCGCCGATTTCCGCATCGCCCGGCGCTTCATCGTCTCTTTCCTGCCCCGGCTGGTCGAGAACGTCGAGGCCTATGCCACCCTCGCCGCCGCAGCCACCGGGACCGCCCGCGACCGCCTGCCGCCCTTGCGCGAAGGCATCCGCGCTTATGGTCCGGCGGTCAGCCGCATTGCCCAGGCCGGCCTTGAAAACAACTTCCGCGCGCTGGAGGCCGAGATTGACGCCCTCGGCTTTCAGTTGAAACGCGGCTGATCGGAGCAACCCATGAACCGCACCCTCCTTGGCCTTCTGATCCTTGGCGCCATCGCCGCCGCGGCTGTCGGCCTGTCGCAACTTGATATGTCCGAACTGACCCGTGACACCGAACGGCGCGACCGGGTGGCGGTCTCGATCTACTACGGCGGCGAGAAATCCGCCCTTCTGGCCAACCCGCGCGTCAAAGAGATCATCGACAACCGCTACAAGATCACCCTGACCGCGTCCAAGGCCGGGTCGGTCGAACAGGTCACCACGCTGGACGTTACAGGCCGCGATTGCCTGTGGCCGTCAAACGAGGTCGCGGTCGAACTGGCCCGCGACGCCGGTCGCCCGGTGATCGGCGATACCACGATCTTCAACTCTCCCATCGTGTTCTATGCCTGGGCCGAGGTCGCCGATGCCCTGACCGCAAAAGGCATGGTGACCATGCGCAACGACGGGTTCCTGACCGCCGACATAGCCGCCATAGCCGCCGCCGTCGACAAGGGCGCGCGCTGGAAGGAAGACTTCGGCCTGAACATCTACGGGCCCTTCCGGATCTTTTCGACCCACCCGGCCAAGTCGAATTCGGGCAACGTCTGGTCGGGCCTCCTTGCCATCGTTTTCAACAACGGCGCCCCGCCCAACGTCACCCAGATCGACGCCATTCTGCCCCGCCTCACCGCCTATTTCGACGCCATGGGGCATATGGAGGCCTCATCCGGCGACATCTTCGAGAATTTCCTGAAACAGGGCATGGGCGCGCGCCCCATCATCGTCGGCTATGAAAACCAGCTTGTCGAATTCCTGACGGTCAACGCCGAAT
>CAIXBE010000051.1 GCA_903917595.1 uncultured Rhodobacterales bacterium | reverse complement strand
TGCCGAAGATTGACAGCAGAAGCAGGGTAAAGATCAGCGGCGGGATTGACATCAGCACATCGACCGACCGCCCCAGCAATTGATCGATCCTGCCGCCCAAGGTGGCCGCAAGCAGTCCAAGGAACCCGCCAACCGCAAAGGATAGCACGGTAGTCGCAATCGCGATCAGCACGGTGTTGCGCGCCGCAAAGATCATCCGCGACAGGAAATCCCGCCCAAGCGCGTCAGTGCCCATCGGATGCGCGGTGCTGGGCGGCAAGAAGCCTGCACCCAGGATCTCGGTTTCCGGATAGGGCGCGATCAGGCCGGCGAAGGCCACAAGGACTACGTAGAACCCCAGCACGATCAGCGCAAACCAGACGCTGAGCGGTGCCTCGCGCATCAGCCGAGCAAACCGCAGCCACCCGGTCTCTTCACTGACAGGCAGCGGCCTAGTATCGATGTCTGTTTGCGGCGTCCGGCTCATCTTGGGTGCAGAAGCCTTGGGTTGCTGGCGATGGTGAAGACATCCGCCAAAAGGTTCAGGGTTACATATGCTCCGGCAAAGATCAGGCAGCAGGCCTGCACCATGGCAATGTCGCGCTTGGACACCGCATCAACTAGAAGCTGCCCGAGCCCGGGATAGACGAAGACCGCCTCGACCACGACGACCCCGGTGATTAGATAGGCCAGCGTCAGCGCCACAACGTTTACGATTGGGGCTAGGGCATTGGGCAGGGCATGCCACAAGATCACGCGGGCCGGCGAAGCACCCTTCAGCGCGGCCATTTCTATATAGGGCAAGGCGAGCAGGTTCACGATGTTGGCGCGGGTCATGCGCATCGTGTAGGCGGTGGTCACCATCAGCAAGGTCAGCATCGGCAGGATGCTGTTCCAGATCCGCTCTTGAAAGGTGGCGTCTTCAGGGATCCGCGACAGCGACGGCAACAGGCGCACGGGCGGGACCGTCAGCGGCACAATGTGGAAGACGCCGTTCAGCAGCACCAGAAGCAGCGCCACGGCGACCGCAAGACGCACGGCGCCTTGACTGCGCTGCCGCCACGCCTCGCGCAGGGCGGCGGGCAAGACCAGCAGGGCCGCGACCGCGAGGGGGGCCGCCAGATGCACCTGCACGCCGATCGACAGCAGCATGACCAGTATATAGGCGATGAAGAACTCGGGCAGGGAAATCGCCGCTAGCGTGAGGACATTGACGGTCCTGTCAAACAGCGAATCCCGATACAGAGCCGCGAGCACGCCCAGACAGAGCGCCAGCGGGATGGCAACCGCAGCGGCGAAAGCGGCGAGGAACAGGGTGTTCGCCAAGCGCGCGCGAATCAGATTGCTGATGTCCTTGCCTGTGACAAGGGAATTGCCCATTTCGCCCGTCACCATGCCGCCTAGCCAGTCCAGATAGCGCAGGACGCCGGGCTGCCCCAGCCCCAGCCTTTCGCGCAGCAGTGCAAGCGATTCCGGCGTTGCGTCACGCCCCAGGATCTGCTCTGCGACATCGCCAGGCAGCAACTCCACGGCAAAGAAGACCACAAGCGAGACGATGAAAAGCGTGCCAAGGCCATAGACAAGGCGGGTTGCGATGAGTGGGATCAATGGAGACATAAGTCCATCTCGTATGGCATGCTTGGCCAAACCGTAGCACTCGTTCATCTTAAGAAGCAAGATTTTCTTGAAATGAAAACTTCTATAGCTTTAGTGTCAGAAGCGGCTGGACACCAAGGCCGCTGAAAGCGAGATCTGAACCAGGCGAAAGGGCCGCCGGATCGACTTGGCCCTTGCATCGGGAGAGCAAATGGATCTGGAAATCGACGGTGTGATCAGCGCTGCCTGGCGCAATACCGAAGACGGCGCGCTGCCCTCGTTAGGAGATTTTGTCGGCGTGCAAATCCGCGAGCGGCGCAAGAGAACCGGGTTGACCATATCGGATCTTTCTCGCGTCACCGGGATTTCGACCAGCAACTTGTCCAAGATCGAAACCGGCGGGGTTTCGCCCTCGCTTGCCTCGCTAGCGGCGATCTGCTCGGCCCTGTCGGTATCGGTGCAGGAGCTGTTTCAGGGTTTTGACGACGAGGGTGACTTCGTCCATGTCCCGGCGGGCCAGGGTATGACCCTGCAAAGCGCCCCGGGGCAATCGGGTATGATCTGCCAGCTTCTGTCGGCCAGTGCCGGCCAGTTCCCTGGGTTTCAGCCCTACACCGTCACGCTTAACCGAAATCTGAGGAATGCCGGCGCCATTTCCCAACGGGGAACACAAGTGATCTATGTGATCGAGGGCGAGATCGACTATCGCTATGGACGCAGATTCCTGACTCTGAAGTCCGGCGACGCGGCGATCTTCGACGCAGCCACACCCCACGGCCCGATTTCGATCACGGGCGAGGTGGCGCGGTATTTCTGTATCCTGCTGGATCCCGCCCTGACACAGGACACCGAGCGCAGTCGGCGTCCGAGAACCGTGACGGGCTGAGCCATGCATCTTCCGAACATCGAGCAATTGCGCAGCCTGGCCACGGTCGGACGTGCGGGCAGCATCAGCGGGGCCTCCGACATTCTGCACCGGTCACAGTCGTCGATCAGCATCCAGATCAAACAGCTGGAAGAGAACCTGGGGTTGCAACTCTTGTCGCGGCACCCGCGGGGGGTCTCGCTGACGCGCGAGGGAGAGCGGGTTGTCGGCTATGCCGAGAAGATCCTGTCGCTGATGCACGAGATGGCGCAAATTAGCGGGCATGGCCTTGACACTGACACTGTAAGGTTCGGCCTGACCGAAGAATTCACGGTCGGTAGGCTGCCACAGCTTCTGCGGCAATTCGTCGAGATGCAGCGTACCTTCGAAATTCAGGTAACCGTCGCTGAAACGCGGCAGCTGGAAGAGCAACTGGAGAACGGCAGCATCGATCTTGTGCTGGGCACTACGGCCGACATGTCCCGCACGCCGGTTGTGCGCTGGACTACGCCACTTTTGTGGGTGGCGAACCGCCAATTGCGGATCGACCGGTCCAAACCCTTGCCCCTGATCCTTATCGCCGAGAAATACCGGACGTGGTGTTGGGACATCCTGCGCCAGCTGGACCAGGCTGGCATCGCTTGGCGCGAGGTCTACAGTACGACGACTTTCGCCTCGGTCTTCTCGGCGGCCGAGGCGGGTCTCGGCGTGACTTATATGATCGCCGAATGCCTGCGGCCATCGCTGCGGGTCCTGGACGCAAGCGATCGGCTGCCGCCGCTGAAACCGGTCGAATATGGATTGTTCTGCCGCATGGACGAAGCCTCCGGCGGGGCACTGAAGCTGCTGGAGGTTCTACAGACGGCGCTCCGCATTCCGGGGAAGTGACGGGGTGCTACACGTTCGGGTCCCGGCCATTGGCGGATGGAATAGGTGCGTTTGAACCTATGAATTGGTCCGGCCATCGGCACCTCGTCTATCGTCAGCCAAGAGCGGCCAGTGCCAACCAGGCACGTAGCGGAAGGTTCGCGCGAGGATTGAACATGACTGGGACCACAACCGATCTTCTGAAGGAATGGCTGACGCCGCAGGATCATCTGGATGTGTCGCCGGGCGGCACCTTGATGGTTGACGGCGTGTCGGCGCGAGATCTGGTGCGCGACTTTGGCAGCCCGCTGTATGTCATGTCCGAAAAGACCCTGCGCGAAAACTATCGCCGCATCCGTGCGGCCTTCGTGCAGAACTGGCCTGCGCCGGTAAACGTGATGTATGCGATCAAGGCCAATCCCAATCACGCGGTCCGGGCCGTCCTTCATGATGAAGGCGCTGGCGGCGACTGCTTTTCGATGGGCGAGATCCACGCCACCTTCGCGGGAGGAGCAGACCCTCGCAAGATCGTCGTCAACGGCTCTCTCAAATCAGACGAGATCATCACCCGGGCAATCGAGCTTGGCCTGTGCATAAACATGGATTCCGAAGAAGAGGTTGACGCTGTCGAACGCATCGCAGCACGGCTAGACAAAGAGGTCCGGGTCGCGATCCGCATCAAAGTGTTGCCCGAGGATTACTTCCGCGACTTCACCAGCGACTGTTTCAAACGACCGGATTTTTTTGGCGGGATGCGGCGCTCGAAATGGGGGGAAACCTTGCCCGCCGCCGCGCGGATCATCCAGCGGCTGAAGGGCCACCCACATCTGCATATGTTCGGCTATCACACCCATATCGGCCGCGCCTCGCCCGATCCGGCGATGTTCGCAGCCATCGGCGGCGAACTGGCGCGCATCGTGGCTGCC
>CAIXBE010000050.1 GCA_903917595.1 uncultured Rhodobacterales bacterium | reverse complement strand
GCCGGAAAGCCCCACGGGTTGATGGTCTGGCAGACGAAAGCGCGGTAGGGATCGCCCCCCTCGGCCTTCAATTCCGCCATGGTGATCACCTCATCGACGATCCCCGGCAGTTCCAGCCCGGTCTTTGATCCGTCGATTTGCGGCTGGAAGACCTTGCGGTTGAAGTCGTCCAGCTTCTCGTCGAGGATGCCGACGAACCAGACGTTCTTGGTCCGCGTGTGCTGCAGATGCGTGAGCCACGCGATCATCTCGCGGCCGTGCAGCCCGTAGGCCCCGCGCACGTCCGGCTTGCCAGTCTTTTCCGATAGCGCCTCGGGCTGGCCCTTGCACCATTGAAAGCAGAGCCGCCCGGCGACGGTAATCGAGTCGACGAAGATGGTGTCGTACCGGTCGAGGGCGGCCGGGTCGCCGAACTTCTGGCAGACGGCGGCATGGTGAGCCTGGCTGTAAGGCTGCTCGTCGCGCAGGCTGGGGTTCGCCCCGCCGATGAACACCGCGAAATCCCGGCATTCCGCCCATGCGCGCGGCCGGATACTGTCGCCGGGCCAGCCTTCGATGGCGAGGTCGCCCGCTTCCAGATCCATGAACAAGGTGCGGGCGGGGTCCAGCGTCCATAGCAGCGAAGTTTTGCCAATTCCACTTTTCCCGAAGATGCAGCCCTTGATGCCGCGCGGTTCGGCCAGCCGCTGGTCGGCGGTGATGATGGGCAGGGTCACTGCGCACCCCCTTGCGGGAGGATCTCGACCTTCAGCGTGCCAGTCCGTACCGTGCGCGCGGGCTCGAAACCCTGGCGGATGGCGTCTGGCCAGGCGACATAGTTGCGCTCTGGCACCTTGAAGCTGATCTCGACATATTCGGCCGGGTTATCCCCGGCGACGCGAATGCGCTCGACCATGGCCGCCAAGCGGTCCTGATCCCAATCCACCCGCTTTGGCAGATCGGCGACGATGGTGAAATCACCCTCATCAAAGCGCACCGTGCCGGTGTCCTTGCCAGAGGCGCTGCGCACTTCTGCAGCGCGGGTGGCAAACCGGACTTCCAGCGCGGTGCTGAAGCGGGCGGTTACGGCCTTCATCTGCTTCGCAGCCGCGTCGATCTCGCGTTGCATGGCGGCCAGCAGGTCCACGGGCAGCAGGGCGATCTCGCCCACAGGCAGTTTGATCAACTCGTCGATGCCGGGCGTGTTGTCGGGGAATGGCATTTTGGTCTCCAGATTGGGGAATGGGGTTCAGGCGGCCTCGAGCAGGCGCACCGAAAGGGACGCTCCGGCCTGGCGGGGCTTGCGCCGGGCGATGGCGATGTAGGCGAACTGGTCAGGTCCGATCCGGGCCTGCACGAGATGGACGAGGTCCTGTTCGGCGGCGCGCAAGGCGGCATCGGCGGTGCGGCGCAAGGTTGAGCGGCGTTCGGGCGAAAGAGGCGAGGCCGAGCCGAAGGTGTCGACGGCGAGGAAGCCGCGATGGTAGACCAGCGTCTCGCCGGGTTCGGCCTGAGCGATCCACGCCGAAAGCCCGATTTCATCGAGCGCCGGACCGGCTGCGCCGAAGATCGATGCGACGCCGGTTGCGCGGAGGACGGAATGACGGGCCATCATGCGGCGCCCCGCTCGGCGGTGCTGCGGCGCTGGCGGGCCTGCTCATAGGCCAGCACATCCTCGAGGCGGTAGACCACGCGTCCGCCGATCTTCAGGAAGGCCGGGCCATCGCCGGTCCAGCGCCAGCGTTCAAGGGTGCGCGCCGAGATTGTCCAGCGCGCGGCAAGTTCAGTCTGGTTCAGGCAGGTTCTCGTCTGCATCGTCCGCTCCCGGTGTTCTGTTGGGAGGAAGATGCACGGTCCCGTGCGGGGATGTCGTCGGGATCAGAGTGGGATACCGCGGGGGATTAGACGAGGCGCTGCAATCATGGGATGAATCACCCGGCGGGGGATCGCCATCCTCCCCCATCCCCCTGCGCATCCCACGGTGGGGATCCTACGGGGGGCGACAGGGCTGGCTGGACTCAGAGCCCGGCGAGTCGATAGGCCCCGCGACCGTTCGACTCGATCAGCAGTGGCCAGTCCTTCTTCGACTTGAATAGGTCGGACATCTTGAGGCTGCGCGACCCCGCCTCCCCCAACACAGCCTTGCCGCTCTGCCACGGCTCACCTCGCTGTGCCGCCGCGTGCAGGATGCGCACCACCTGTGCCTGGATCGGCCCAAGCTGGAACTCATGTCCGTTGCAGCGGACGTGATGGTAGTCGGTGGAGGCGTGAAAGGCATTGGCCTGCTTCACGCCAGCCGCACCACGGAATCCGGATTTCGCCTCGAAACGGTCGCGTTCCTCGCGGCTTAGCACGAGATCTGGCTTGCGGATCGTGAGGCTCTCGCGCGATCCGAAGAAGCAGGCATAGTCCGCCTTCGTGGTGCGGAACCGGGTGACGCTGACCTCGCCGATACGGAAAAGCTGGAAAACATCCTGGACATGCAGATCGAGGAGCCCGTTGAACGAGGACCGCTCAGAGGGGATCGAGTAGCATCGGCCGTCGTCGGTTTCCTCAAAGTCACCGAACTCGATCGGTAGGTTGAGGATCCGGATCGAGAGTCGCAGCTGGTCATTCTCGGCCAGATAGGCGACGTCGGCTTCGGGCAAAGACCACCGGTCAAGCACCTCAGCCAGGGTGAAATATGCCTTCTCGATCTCCATCCTGGCCCCCGATTCCGATGCAAAGTGTTTGGCTTTTGTTCTAGCCGCTTGACGATCCCAATTCAATCCTGTCTTATCCTATCTTATCCACATGGCGCTGGGGACAACATGAGAGAGAACCACACCTTGGCCGACCGTCTGCGGGCCCGCTC
>CAIXBE010000049.1 GCA_903917595.1 uncultured Rhodobacterales bacterium | reverse complement strand
TCGGTCTCGTAGGCGGCATGGTTCAGCGGACCCGGATGCGGTCCGGTGTCGAAGATCGGTGCCGGGTGCGGTTCGGTGGTGGGGGCCGCGGTTGTCTGGGTGCCGGAGATGATCGTGGCGGGCTGGATGGAGGGAAGGTTGTAAACTACAGCGACTTGCACAACTTCAGCGAGATCACTAGCCTGATTGCGAAATGGAGTTTTAACATGCGCATCTTGCAGAAATCCCTTCCCGTCGCATTTGCATTTTGTTTTTCCACCTTGGCAATCGCGCAAACGAATGAGGCCCTTCCCGCCGAGCTTGCTGCCATAGATCAACAGATCGCCGACGTTCAGTCGAAAATTGCCATGTACGACGGTGGCCTGATCAAAGGGTTGGCAGAAGCCCGGCTTGAAGCACTGCTATTGTCGAAAACACTCATCGAGAACCGCATCTCAGCCACCGAAAACGGTGCAACCGTCGAGGTGATCATATCTGCAGTGCAGCCTGACGAAGCACGTGCGCAGCAACTCCTTGGAGAAATGGCATCGGCCCAACAGCGTATCGACGAGGCCGAGAAGGAAGCGGCGCAGGGCGGTGGTCTTGTGCAGGCGCTTGCCCTGAGCCGAGCCGAGACGGAAAAGCTCACACTGGCACAGCTCCAGATGGGTTACCTGCAAGCGAAATACGGAATTGCTATCCCGGCAGTGGCGGCTCCGGCTCCTCAACCTGCTGCTACAGACACCACAGCGCCCACTGCGTCCGCAGATGGCGCGGCGTCGACCGTCAGCACGGTAGCCTGGGCCGATCCCAAACATCTGGAAATTGACTACAACAACCCGGCGTTCGAGCAGGCACACAATGAGGGTGATCGAATTGCCGGTTGGTGGGCGATCAAGACCGAACGCGCCGCAGTGGACGATAGCTTGCAGATCACTGCGGTGAACTACTCTGCGTATGACCCCTCGGATTACATGGGGATGACCGGTCTGATTGCACGCTGCGTCGAAGGGGAAACCGCATTGATCTTCGTGCAGGACGATTTCCTTATTGCGGATTATCGGCGCAACACTTTTGACATCACGCTGCGCGTAGATGAAACGCCAGCACAGCAAACCCGCTGGAACAGCCTGACCAGCAACAAAGGAGCAGGCCTGTTTGGCGGGGACGCAGAGAACTTCATCCGGAACATTTATGATGCCAAGAGCTTGTTCATCCGGCTCACTGAAGACAACGGCCAGGACCATGACGTAACCTTTGAGCTTGCCGGAAGCCAGGAAGCCTTTGAAGATGTGGCTGGGGCTTGTGGCTGGACAACGCTGTCTTTGACCAAGGACGACTACCGTGCCATCCAGACATTGCTCAACGCCGGTGGCTTCGACACTGGCACCCCTGACGGCCAATGGGGTGCGGGATCAAAGGAGGCTATGAGAGCTTTCCAGACGTCCGTCGGCATTCCCGCGACAGGCGCACCTGATCGGGCGACCTTGCAGCAACTTGGCTTCGGCGGCTAGCAGTCGTGTGCGATCAGTAGCCAGCCTCGCGCTGATGGCGTACGGCCAAGACCACCGCCGTCTCGCCATCAAACCGATAAAGCGACACATAGCCACTGTCGCCAAAGGTGATGAACCACTCGCGAAACTCAGGCTCCATGTCCTCAACCGGCCTTCCAGCGCCCGGTTGAGCCCGCAGGATGTTCATGCCCTCGCGGATGGATTTGGCGGCGCGGCGAGCGGCGTCCGGGTTCCTGTCGGCAAGAAAACGGTAAAGCCGTTCGACATCCCGCAGTGCTGCGGGCGACCAGATCAGTTGTGGCATTCAGGAACTGCTGCCTCTTCGCCTGCTTCCAGTTTGGCAAGCCAGGCATCGGCTTCGTCATGCGTGACATGCTTGCCGGTGGCCTGATACTCCTGCCAGGCCTGCAACCCGGCTTGCCGGAACGCCTCGCGCTTCTCTTCGCGCTCGACGAACTGCGCCACGGCTTCGCGCAGCATCCAGTGGGTGGAGCGATCCTTGGCATCCGCCAGTCGCTTCAGGCGGTCGCGGGTATCCTGATCGAGCTTCACGGCAATGGGGCGGACGGCGTTCATCGGGCGACTCCGGGTGAGTATTCACAGGTATTACCTTTAGCATATCGACCGCCGTCTCAGAAGTCACAATTGAGCCAAAGGCCGTGAAATGCCAACCACCCGCGAAACCATCCTCACCGCGCTGCACGCGCGGCTGCAGCCGCTTGCCGCCCTCGTGCTGCGTGACGAGGTGCTGCCCGAGCGGATCCCGATAGCGGGCCTGATCATCCTGCGCGATGGCCAGCCGGGAGAGCCGGATGTGACGCTGTCGCCCCTGCGCTACCATTATCAACACCGGGCCGAGTTGGAGGTGGTTGTTCAGGCCCCGAATGGCAGAGCCACGGCCTTCGACACCTTGATCGCCACCATCGGCACGGCGCTGGAAGCCGACCGCACGCTCGGCGGCCTTTGCGATTGGGTCGACCCCGAAGCCCCGGCCTCGGTCGATCTGCCCATTGAGGGCGCGGCTGCGCTGAAGGCGGCGGTGATCACCGTCGTCCTGCACTACACCACCACCGGCCCCCTGGCCTGACACCCCCAACATCGAGGAGACCCCCATGGCACGTGCGCAAGGCGCGCGGGCGCAGATGGCGCTTGCGTTTGAGACCACATACGGCACCCCGCCTGCTGGTGGCTTCACGAAGATGCCCTTCGCCAGCACCTCGCTGGGATCGGAACAGCCGCTTTTGAACAGCGAACTTCTGGGCTACGGCCGCGATCCCCTGGCCCCGATCAAGGACGCGGTGACGGCGGACGGCGATGTCATGGTGCCGATCGATGCCGAGGCCTTCGGCTTCTGGCTGAAGGCGGGTTTTGGCAATCCGGTCACCACGGGCGCTGGGCCATATACGCACGAGTTTCGCTCGGGCGGCTGGACCTTGCCGTCGATGTCGATCGAGACGGCGATGCC
>CAIXBE010000048.1 GCA_903917595.1 uncultured Rhodobacterales bacterium | reverse complement strand
GGCAGGCCGGTGCAGGTCACGCGATCACGCTTTTGTCTCAGGAAATCGACCGCAACATGTCCATGCTTGGGATCACCACGCTCGACCAGCTTGGCCCAACGCTGGTACGGCGGGTTCCCTCATCTGGAGCCCAGCCTGTGATTTCATAGAAGAGAGAATAGGAACGGCACTCCGCTTTTCATGGGGGACTCCTCAAACGTTGACCAGGTGTTGACAAGAGTCTGGAATGACAAAGCCGAGCGTTTTGCTCGTCTTTGAAGTCTTTGATAAGACGTAATATTTTGGTTGCGGGGACAGGATTTGAACCTGTGACCTTCAGGTTATGAGTCGTGCCGAACAAACCATGAACAATCGCGCGGAATCGCGAGTTGTTGCGCGGTTTCCGCCAGTTGCGAGCCAAGTCCGCGTGGGTGGCCTGCGCGCGGATTGTCAGGATTGCGCAGCAGTTTTCACCCTCGTGCTTCCACCATGCTTCCAACGGGTGGCAGAATGATTTTCCGGTAGCACGGCAATCATCCGTCAATACGCGACCAGAAGCCGGTCTTCTTGCCATGCTCGGCCTTCAGGCGCGCGGCATAGACGTGATGCGGCTCGACCGATCCGAAGTCCTCGATCCGTCCGGCCAGATCGGCACAGGTCACCAGGTGCTGGGCGGCATAGCCGTAGCGCTTCTGCCTCCCCTCGTTCAGCGTGAAATCGATCATCGCCCGCAGCGCGACCGTCGCGGCCAGCGGATGCTTATCGGCCAATGTCTCGGCCGCCGGGGCGAGGAATTCGTATTGATCGCCATCGACCTCGTCCTGCCGGTCGATCAGCAGTCGCGCGGCGTGTCCAAGCGATGGCCAGTTCATAAAGAATGGCAGGGCTGCAAGCAGGTCGGGATGGGCCGCGGCATGCGCCATCGCACGCTCCTCGGCCTCGATGTCTTCGAAGTCCGGTAGCCGCTTCAGATAGGCTCGCAGATGCTCGCCCGACAGGTCGCGCTCGAAGCACCCCCAGCGGAACGCCTGCGCCTCATCCTTCCGGTCAAGCGCCTCCAGCACGGCAAGGCGCGCGTCCTGCCACTCGGGCGGGATCCAGCGCGCATCTTTTACCTCGGCCCGCTCGATGAAACCAAGCGCGTCCCCTGCCCTGCCCGCCGCCAGCAGGCGCTGCGCGATCTCGGCCGCGATCTTTGGCACCTTGCGGGTCTTGGGATCGTACTGCGCGATGAAGCCATCGACGTCGCCCTGCACGTCGGCAATGTCCTTCAGCGCCATCTCGACCGTGCTCTGCCGAGCGCGCTCTTCCATCTCATGGGCATAGCGCGTGCCGCCACTGCCCCAGCCGACGGCCTGCCATTCGCTTTTTGGCGGCACCTGCACAGGCGTACGCCCAAGCTCCTCGACCAGTGTTTTCAGATGCGCGACGCCATCGGGGCCCAGCGCCGGGGCGATGATGGCGATCAAGCCGTCATACTGGCCGAAGCCATTGTCCTGCAGCGCATCAAGAACCTGCCGCGCCAGCGCCTCGGGCACAGAACCTGCCGCCTTGGCCACCTCGCCCAGATCGGCGCAGGCCTGGTGGAAGATGTCGATGACGGTGCCGCTGCTGTCGTCGCAGCGTTCGAAAACGGGCGTGGCCAGAGCCATGAATCGCCACAACAGCGCCAGCGCCTCACCAGCATCGTGCGGGGCGATTTGTTCCATGATGGCGCTGCGCTGGGTCTGCAGGTCCTTCACCAGCGGCTTGCGGTTCTGCCAGTTCACGAAGGTCCGTGCCTTCGCGATGCTGGTCAGCCGCTTCGTGATCTCCCGCGCCGCTTCCCTCGGGCCTTCCGCTCCGGCGAGCGCCAAGCGCAGCTTGCGCTTGGCAGCGGCATCGCCAGTGCTGATCTCGATCAGCAGCTGCGCCAGACGCTCAGCGCCCAGCGCCTCCAGGTTCTTTGCATTCAGGGTGGATTTCGACGCCATCGGAATTCCGTTTCTTTTCGCGGACCATAGCAGCGTGGTCGAAAGACCGGAACCTGCGTTCTGATTCGAGGGGCCCAACATTTCCGCTCAAGAACGCGATGCAGTCCCAGCGCAGATTTGCGCGTATTTTCCTTTTTATGCGCAATATCAATGTGTTCGTTGACTAGGCTGACGCTTTGCCCACAGTGGAAGCCAGCCAACCTGAAAAGCCGATTTCCCATGCCCAAGCTCACCAAGCGCATCGTCGACGCCGCAGACATCCAGCCCACCGAATACTTTGTCTGGGACAGCGACATTCCCGGCTTCGGCCTTCGCGTGCTACCCAGCGGCCGCAAGGGCTATGTCGTGCAATACCGCGCCGGACGCCGGTCGCGGCGGATCAGCCTCGGGCCAAACACAGTGCTGACCTGCGAGCAGGCGCGGATTCGGGCCATCACCATCGTTGCCGCTGCCCGCAACGGACAGGATCCCGCCGCCGAACGCGACGCAGGGCGCAAGGCGATCACGGTCAAGGAACTGGCCGAGAGGTTCGACAAGGAACACATCGCCATCCGCGTGAAGGCCAGCACGGGAAAGGAGTATCGCCGGAACCTGCAGCGCTTCATCCTGCCTGCCCTCGGGCAGTTGACGGTCACTGGGATCACGCGGGCGGATGTCGCCAAGTTCCACCACGACCTGCGCCATATCCCCTATCAGGCCAACCGCTGCCTCGAAGTGATCTCGAAGATGTTCAGCCTTTCCGAGATGTGGGGCCTGCGTCCGGACGGGACCAACCCGCGCAAGCACATCCGGAAGTACCCCGAGGAAAAGCGCGAACGATTCCTGAGTGCGGCCGAGCTGCGCAGGATCGGCGAAGTGCTGCGCGAAATGGAAGCGGAAGGGGTGGAACTGCCCTCGGCCATCCTCGCCGCGCGACTGCTGATCCTGACCGGATGCCGCCTGAACGAGATCATGTCCTTGAAATGGTCCTACGTCGATCTC
>CAIXBE010000047.1 GCA_903917595.1 uncultured Rhodobacterales bacterium | reverse complement strand
TTGCCCGCGCATTTCGGGTGCCACCACGATGTTCAGGATATAGAGAGCTTCGTCCGGAACCTGCGGGAACAGCCATTCCATCGCGTCGTAGGCCGCAGTCATCTGCTGGACCGCATCTGGGTCAAGAATAGCCACTTGCCGTTTAGACGCGGTTGCAAAGCGCTGCGCTAACTCGGCCCCGGCAAAGCAATTGACCAAACCGACGGGCTTTCCCCCGTCCAACGCCACGCTCGTCTCTTTGGCCAGGTTGGTGCCAAAGTCCGCGGTCCATTCATGCGGGAACAGCCTTCGCCAGACTTGCAAACTGCCGAAAATGAATCTGAATATTGACGGGTCAGTCTCCCAAAGAAGATCTGCAAGCCGATCTGTGCCCTCGACCTGCGCCCCGTCGACAATCGTTATTGCCATGGCTTGCCCCCCGACTATTGGTTCCTGATCCGAAAATTCAGCTTTCGTCACGCACTCCGCCGCTGCCGCCGCGCCTTCATCGCCTCATGCGCCTCGGGTGTGCCGTCATGGAACGACCCGAACCAGCGATCCAAGGGCACCATGCCGTCCGAGTAGTTCACCTCGAAATACTTGTGGTGCAGGTAATGCGCGTAATAGCTGGCCTCGAAGCTGGCCTTTTCGCCCAGCACCACCCGGTCAAATCCGGTATGTCCCTGCGCGGGTGCCACGCCCAGCCGTGAGGCAAGGTTGATCATGTGGACCGGGTGGCTGGGGATGATGAAGAACAGCAGGATCGTCGAGAAATAGACCAGATGTTCAATCGGGTGCATTGACAGGCCCGACCACGGCCCCGGATTGATGTTGCGGTGATGCAGCTTGTGCGCGATCTCGTAGAGCGGTGAGAAATGTAAAAGGCGGTGGCAGAAGTAAAAGCCGACCTCATGGATCAGCGGCACCAGAAAGAACACCGCGACGAACCAGACCGGACTTTCGGCAAAGGTCACCATCGGCGCCCAGCCGTTGGCATAGGCCCAAAGGAGCAACACCTCATACGCCGTCCAGATCGGCACGCCACTGACCAGCGTGTGGAACATGTTGTCGTAAGTCTGGTTGCCGAAACGGAACCCGGGCGTCTTTTCCTTTGGAAACTGCCGGTTGTATTTGAACCCGGTCCCCTGACGCCGCCAACGGTAAAGCCACAGGTGCCATGCCCCATAGACCAGCACCGCCAGAATCTCGTTGCGGATCAGCAGATACCCGATCCAGCCCGGAGCCAGTTCCTTTGTGACCTCCAGCGCCGGTGAAGCCCAGACCCACAAGACCAGCGCCATGGCGGCATAGAACACGTTCCACGGCAGGAAATAGCCGGGAAAGCCGAACAGCCACGTCACCAGGCGCTTCGGCGCGGGCGGCCAGTCGAACGCCGGGCCATAGGAAATCGGGCGATCCGGGGCCCAATGCCCACGCGCATCTTCCGTCCCAAAGTCCTTGTCATCCATGGCCGGCACCCCTGCAACTAGCGTCCAGATTGGCCCACATCTCTTTTCCGATCAAGATTTCCGCAACCCGTGCCGATCCCTCCGTTTCCCCCATGCATCCCCCCCTTTCACGACACGCATCCTCAGGCTATACGCACGCGCATGACCCAGCTTGACCTCATCCGCAATTTCTCCATCGTGGCCCATATCGACCACGGTAAATCCACTCTTGCCGACCGGCTCATCCAGATGACCGGCACGGTGGCTGCGCGCGACATGAAGGCGCAGATGCTGGACTCGATGGATATCGAGCGGGAACGCGGCATCACCATCAAGGCCAACACGGTGCGGATCGAATATCCGGCCAAGGATGGCAAGACCTATATTCTGAACTTGATCGACACCCCCGGCCATGTCGACTTTGCTTATGAGGTCAGCCGAAGCATGCGCGCCGTCGAAGGCTCGCTGCTGGTTGTTGACGCCTCGCAGGGTGTCGAAGCGCAAACCCTTGCCAACGTCTATCAGGCGCTGGACGCTGGCCACGAAATCGTGCCGGTCCTGAACAAGATCGACTTGCCCGCCGCCGAACCCGAACGGGTGCAGCAGCAGATCGAAGACGTGATCGGCCTTGACGCCTCGCATGCCATCATGATCTCCGCCAAATCCGGCCTTGGCATTCCCGATGTGCTAGAGGCGATCGTGACCCGCCTTCCCGCCCCCACAGGTGACCGCGACGCGCCGCTAAAGGCCATGCTGGTCGACAGCTGGTATGACGCCTACCTTGGCGTCGTCGTGATGATCCGCGTCATGGACGGTGTGGTCAAAAAGGGCGACCGCGTCCGCATGATGCAGACCAACGCCGTCTACGGCATCGACAAGCTGGCGGTCCTGAAGCCGCAGATGGTGGATATCGACGAACTTGGCCCGGGTGAAATCGGTATCCTGACCGGATCCATCAAACAGGTCCGCGACACCCGCGTCGGCGACACCATCACCCACGAACGCAAAGGCTGCGCCGAGGCGCTGCCGGGCTTCAAACCCGCCCAGCCCGTCGTGTTCTGCGGCCTTTTCCCCGTCGACGCCGCCGATTTCGAGAACCTCCGCGAAGCGATCGAAAAGCTTTCCTTGAACGACGCCAGCTTTTCCTCCGAGATGGAGACTAGCGCCGCATTGGGCTTTGGCTTCCGCTGCGGCTTCCTTGGTCTTCTGCACCTTGAGGTGATCCGCGACCGCCTTGAACGCGAATACAACCTTGACCTCATCACCACCGCCCCCTCGGTCGTCTTCCACCTGCACATGAAGGATGGTGAGGTGCGCGACCTGCACAACCCCGCCGACATGCCCGACCTCACCTACGTCGACCACATCGACGAGCCGCGGATCAAGGCGACCATCATGGTCCCCGACGAATACCTTGGCGATATCCTGAAGCTGTGTCAGGACCGCCGCGGCATCCAGCTGGACCTAAGCTACGCCGGCAACCGCGCGATGGTGGTCTATGACCTGCCGCTGGCCGAAGTGGTGTTCGACTTCTACGACCGGCTGAAATCGGTGACGCAGGGCTATGCCAGCTTTGACTATGTGATCTCGGAATACCGTGAGGATCATCTGGTCAAGATGTCGATCCTGGTGAACGACGAACCGGTGGATGCCCTGTCGATGATGGTCCACCGCGACCGGGCCGAGGCGCGGGGCAGGGGTATGGTCGAGAAACTGAAAGACCTGATCCCCCGCCACATGTTCAAGATCCCGATTCAGGCCGCGATTGGGGGCCGCGTGATCGCGCGTGAGACTTTGTCGGCGATGCGCAAGGACGTGACGGCGAAGTGCTACGGCGGGGATGCGACGCGGAAGAAGAAGCTTCTGGAGAAGCAGAAAGCCGGCAAAAAGAAGATGCGCCAGTTCGGGAAAGTGGAGATCCCGCAGCAGGCGTTCATCAATGCGTTGAAGATGGATGGGTGAGGCGCGGCCCCGGACCCTGGTCCGGGGAGGAGACGGTCCGGCGGCCCGTTTTCAGCGCTGAACGCCCGCGCAAGCCTGCGCGGGCTGGGTGTGTTGGTTTTTTGTCGAGTATCCGGTTTGGGTGCGTGATGTATCTGATGTACGTAGACGAAAGTGGAGACCCCGGAAACAATACGGCGCAAAGCCAGTTCTTTTGCCTGTCAGGAATTGCGGTTCACGAAAGTGAGTGGCACC
>CAIXBE010000046.1 GCA_903917595.1 uncultured Rhodobacterales bacterium | reverse complement strand
GTCGCCCGCGGCCCTTCCATCGTCTCTCGCGCGGGCCTGGCCTACGAGGGCACCGTGAACGACGCGGCCAAGATCACCGCCAAGATCGGCCAGTTGGCCGCCGTCGGCATCATCGCCCGCGACGGCGTCTGACGCGCCGCGTCTGCCCCCTTCCACATCCTTTCTTCGGAGCACCCCATGACCCTTGTCCGCAATCCGTTTGACGCTGGCGGTTACTCGCTGGCCGAGATGACGCAGGCCATCAACATCCTGCCCAACCTCTACACCCGCCTCGGCCAGATCGGCCTCTTCCGCTTCGAAGGCGTCACCCAACGGTCGGTGATCATCGAGCAATACGAGGGCGTGCTGAACCTGCTGCCCTCCGTCCCCCTCGGCGGCCCCGCTACCGTCGGCACTCGCGAGGGGCGGTCCATGCGGTCCTTCGCCCTGCCGTGGATCCCGCATGACGACGTGATCCTGCCGGGCGACATTCAGGGCCAACCCGCGCTGGGCGCCTTCGATGCCGCCGATCCGCTGGTCGAGGTGATGAACCGAAAGCTGCAGTTGATGCGGCGCAAGCATGCCCAGACCCGCGAATACATGGAGATGAACGCTTTACGCGGCATCGTGAAGGATGGCGCTGGGACAACCCTCTACAACTACTTCACTGAATTCGGCCTCGCGCAAATCTCGGTGGATTTCCTGCTGGGCACGGCAGGGACCCTCGTCCAAAGCAAGGTCCGCGAGGTTTTGCGGGCAATCGAAGACAACCTCCTCGGCGAAAGCATGTCGGACGTGCACGCCCTCGTCAGCCGCGAATTCTTCGACAAGCTGATCGCGCATCCCAAGACCGAGGAGGCCTACAAGTTCTATGCCGCTACCGGCGCGCAGCCCCTGCGCCAGGATGTGCGGCGGAACTTCCCCTTCGCGGGCATCGTGTTCGAGGAATACGCGGGCACGGTCACTCTCTCGACAAAGGCCACCGAACGGCTGGTTCCAGCGAGCGAGGGGATCGCCTTCCCGCTCGGTACGATGGACACCTTCACGACCTATGGCGGCCCGGCCAACCTACTCGAGGCGGCAAATACCATGGGGTTGCCGCTCTACGCCCGCCAGCACCTCGACGAAAAGGGCCGCTGGATCGATCTGATGACCGAGGCATCGATCCTGCCGGTAAACAAGCGGCCGCGCATCGCGATCCGCATCCACACCTCGAACTGACCGGCCATGAACGTCTTCGCCGCCGCCATGGACCGCATCTATGCCAACCCGTCCATGGCGGCGGCCGCTGTCTGGATTTCCGCGACCACGTCAGAGGAACGCCCGATCCGCGTCATCCGCCGCGCCCCGGATCGCATCACCGAATTCGGCGCTGGGCGCTTTGTCAGCGACAGCATGATGGTGGACGTCCGCGTCTCCGACCTGCCCGATCCCCGCCCCGGCGATCTGATCGTGATCGGGGCCGAAAGCTTCATCATTCAGGGCGAACCCACCCGCGACCGCGAACGCTTGGTCTGGACCTTGGACCTGCGTAAATCATGAAACTGAAGATCACCTTCGACCCTGACCTCGTCGCGCTGATGCAGGCCGAAATCGCCGCCGGGGAAAAGGCGGTGTCTTCCGCCATGCGCGAGGCGGGCACTTCCCTGAAATCCGCCTGGCGCGGCCAGATCGCCGGTGCTGGCCTCGGCACTCGGCTCGGCAACAGCATCCGCCTCGCCAGCTTCCCCAAATCTGGCGACAGCCTGAACGCCGCGGCGCTGGTCTGGTCCAACGCGCCAGTGATCATCGGCGCGCATGATACCGGCCCGTTGATCCGGTCCAAGGACGGGTTCTGGTTGGCCATCCCTACCCCGGCCGCCGGGAAAAGCACCAAGGGCGGCCGCATAACCCCTGGCGAATGGGAACGCCGAACTGGCCTGCGTCTGCGGTTCATTTACCGCCGCAGAGGCCCGAGCCTGCTGGTGGCGGAGGGGCGGCTGAATTCGAATGGCCGGGCCGTGGCGTCGAAGTCAAAAACCGGGCGCGGGGTGGCAACCGTGCCGATCTTCTTGCTGGTG
>CAIXBE010000045.1 GCA_903917595.1 uncultured Rhodobacterales bacterium | reverse complement strand
ATGTTCCAGAAGTCGTAAGGGAGCGCTGTCCATGGATTACGGTTTCACCACGGCGGCCTATGTCGTTGCAGCGGTTCTTTTCATCCTCTCCCTCGGCGGGCTTTCCGGTCAGGAAAGCGCCAAGCGCGCGGTCTGGTATGGGATTGCCGCCATGGCGCTGGCGGTCGGCGCCACGCTTTACGGGCCGGGCCTTGGGTTCTGGTGGCTGTCCTTGGCGCTGATCGCGGGCGGCGGGGCCATCGGCTGGATCGTCGCAAAACGCGTCCAGATGACCGAGATGCCGCAGCTTGTCGCCGCGATGCACAGCCTTGTCGGCCTTGCGGCGGTCTTTATCGGCTTCAACACCCATATCGAGATGATCCGCGTCGCCGCCATGGACGACGCCACCCGCGAAGCCCTGACCGGTTTTGCCGCCACCGTCGCCCACAAAGCCGGGGTCGAGATTGCCATCCTGCGGGTCGAAACCTTCCTTGGCGTCTTTATCGGCGCTGTGACCTTTACCGGGTCGATCATCGCTTTCGGCAAGCTTGCCGGAAAGGTTGACGGCAAGGCGAAAAAGCTGCCCGGCGGGCATCTGCTGAACGCGACGGCGGCGATTGTGTCGATCGCGCTTCTGGTGGTCTATCTGCAGTCCGGCAGCACGCTGGCGCTTCTGGGCATGACGGTCGCGGCCTTCTTCATCGGCTATCACCTGATCATGGGCATCGGCGGCGCGGACATGCCGGTCGTGGTGTCGATGCTGAACAGCTATTCCGGCTGGGCGGCGGCGGCGATTGGTTTCTCGCTGTCGAATGACCTTCTGATCGTGATCGGCGCGCTGGTCGGTTCCTCGGGTGCGATCCTGTCCTACATCATGTGCAAGGCGATGAACCGGTCGTTCATTTCTGTCATCCTTGGCGGATTTGGCAATACCACCGGCCCGCAGATGGAGGTCACCGGTGAACAGATCGCCATTGACGCCGAAGGCGTGGCCGCCGCGCTGAACGACGCCGACAGCATCATCATCATCCCCGGCTACGGCATGGCCGTGGCGCAGGCGCAGCAGTCGGTGTCGGAACTGACCCGCAAGCTGCGCGCAGCTGGCAAGACGGTGCGCTTTGCCATCCACCCGGTCGCGGGGCGTCTGCCCGGCCACATGAACGTGCTTCTGGCCGAAGCCCGCGTGCCCTATGACATCGTGATGGAGATGGACGAGATCAACGAGGATTTCCCCACCACCGACGTCGCCATCGTCATCGGGTCGAACGACATCGTGAATCCGGCAGCGCAGGAAGACCCGAACAGCCCCATCGCGGGAATGCCGGTGCTCGAATGCTGGAAGGCGAAACAGGTGTTTGTCAGCAAGCGCGGGCAGGGGACCGGGTATTCGGGGATCGAGAACCCCTTGTTCTACAAGGAAAACACCCGGATGTTCTATGGCGACGCAAAGAAGTCGCTGGACGCGTTGCTGCCGATGATTGATTGACCAGGTGGGCGCAATGCCCACCTAGATCCTCTCGGCGGCAACCTCGTCCAAGCGGTCCAGCACAATTGGCTGCACCGCCAGCAACAGCGCGTCGATGGCGTTGCGGAAAGCGTTCATCGCGGCTTCGGTTGTGGCCCGGTCATAGGGGTGGGCGGTTGCGGCCGCGATCATGTAGCGCCGAGTTTTTGACACGGCCTCAAGCTCAAGCAAAAGCCTGTCGGCATTGGCGCGGATCCCAATGATCAGATCCTGACGCAGGTCTGCAGGCAGGGCCACTTGTGCCACATCAGCGCCGAAGATCCCGGCCCGCATCTCGCGCAGGCGGGCCCAGGCACCCAAAGCCAGCGCATTGCCCATCAGGGACAGAACCAAAGCGGCTATCAGAGCGATCCTGCCCCAGGACCGGCGCGGCGGGTTTGTTTGGGACGTGACCATTCTAGAAGCCCTCTCCGATAAAGCCTTGCAGCGCCATCAGGTCCTGCACCTCGCCCGGGACCAGCGCATAGCCAAGCGCGCCTGCGATCAGCAACGCACCCAGCATCAGCCCGGCGGCCGGGACAGGGGCGGTCAGAACCTCGGTCAAAGCGGGCCGGTGCCGCT
Organism: uncultured Rhodobacterales bacterium; assembly: GCA_903917595.1. GTDB lineage: Bacteria > Pseudomonadota > Alphaproteobacteria > Rhodobacterales > Rhodobacteraceae > Tabrizicola > Tabrizicola rara. The sequence goes on along the minus strand of CAIXBE010000045.1, from coordinate 893 downwards.
TTTCGGGGGCCACCATCCGGCTGAGAACCGCCCGCGACAAGGGGGCGGTGTCGTCGGCATCCGTCCCAAGCGCGCGGGCCAAGGCGGCCTCAAGATCGGCATCTTGCCGTTCCTGTGTTTCATCGCCCGTATGGTTCATGCGAGATCCTCCCCCATCATCGTTCTTAACCCCGCCCGGGCGCGCACCAATAGCTGCTCGACTGCGCCGGGGCTGATGTTCAGTGTTGCGGCAATCTCTGCCGTCGTCATCTCGGCCACCGCGCGCAGCAAAAGCGCCTGACGCTGGCGGTCGGGCAGGGCGGCAAGACCCTTTTGCGCCAGGGCCAACCGTTGGTGTGCGTCCAGTTCGGCTTCGGCTCCGGGCTGGTCATCGACCGGCTCGGGTGCCGACTCCAGCCCCAGAAACTGGCGAAACCGCGCCCGGCGCATCCGGTCGATGGCCAGCCGCAGGGCTATTCTGTACAACCAGGTCGCGGGCGAGGCCTTTTGCGGATCATAGCGCGACGCTGCGGCCCAGACCCGCAGGAAGGTTTCTTGCGCAATGTCTTCGGCCTCGTGTGCTGCGGGCAGCATACCGGCCAGAAACCGGCGCAGGCCGGGGCCGTGACGCTGGATCAGCCGCGCCATGGCGTGACGGTCGCCCGAAGCCAGCGCGGCCATGACCTGCCGATCCTCACTTGCCGTCACGTCGTTCCCCCATGGCGGCCCAAACCTAACGCATCGCCGATGTCGCTCCGGCAGGCAAGCCCGCCAGAGCCGACGCGGTTGGCATCAGTTGCCCCGGGTGAAGGTGCGTTCCCGCGTGCGGGTTTCGCCGTCCGGGCCGGTCAGGGTGGTTTTCGTGGTCGAGATTCCCGCAGCCGTGGTCCGCAGCCGCAGCTTGTTCGCGACCT
>CAIXBE010000044.1 GCA_903917595.1 uncultured Rhodobacterales bacterium | reverse complement strand
GAGGTTCCCGCGCTGGAAATCACCTATGCCGTCGCCGACGGCGGCCTGAAAACCGCCGAAGGCCAGTCGATCATCGCGCTCGCCGCCGAAAAACTCCGCCGCCCCCTCGCCCGGCTTGAGGCGCATCTTTCAACGACCAGCCACATGGTCGGCAACCGCTTCACTGTCGCCGACATCAACCTTGCGGAATGCATCCGCTATGCGCAAAGCCACCCGACCCTGCTGGCCGAATTCCCCGCCGTGAAAGCCTGGCTCGAGGCCTGCCAGTCGCGGCCCGCCTTCAAGAAGATGTGGGAAGGACGACTGGCGGAACCGGCGTAAGACAACAGCGACCAGGCTGCGGGATGCGATCCGGCAGTGTGACCGGGACACCACAGTTCCGAGTTCTGGACCCTGAAACGGGCCGGTGCCCACAAGAATACCTTGAGTGAAACCCGGTGCTATGCTGAAATTCATGTAGAAATGCATGAATAATAGGGTGATTCATGCGACAGAATATCCTTGCGGCGGCAGTTCTGACCGCTGCGGCAGTCTCGGCAACCGGCCCGGTCATGGCCCAGGACGCCGGGGTCGATTGGTCCGGTGCCTAGGCCGGCCTTTTCGGGGCCAGAAACAATTCCGACATCGGGGTGGTGGACGTTGACGGTGTTGCCATCGGTCAATTTCAATTTGTCGACATTTCGGCAGATGGTTCCGAGGTTGGGGGTCTCGTCGGCTACAACTTTCAACGCGGCAACCTGATCTACGGCATCGAACTGTCGCTGGCGAATGGCGGTGCAACTGGCAACTCTGCGTTCGACACACTAGATCTGGATGAAACGCTTGAGTGGCAGGTCAAATCATCGGCCACCCTCACCGCCCGGGTCGGTACCATCGTCGGCCAAACACTGTTCTTCGGCTCCGCCGGCGTTGCCCGCTCGAAGGTCCACTACGGATTTCTGAACCTTGCTGACGACCTTGTGACGGTAGAGGCTGACAATCGCATCGACTCCACGTTTAACGGCTATGTTCTCGGCGTCGGCCTTGAGCACGCGTTGAGCGCGCGGCTGATCTTCCGCACCGAGGTGCTGCATTCGGAATTCTCCAGCCAGACGCTGGACCTCCTTCCCAGTGCCGCCCCAGTGGAGTACTCGCCGTCGAATACCGCTGTTCGCATCGGTCTGGTGATGAGCTTCTGACCGACTGCCCTGCGGTTTCCCCCGGCCTGAACCCTTCCGCGGTGGCCTGACATGGTGCCCGTCCGTCAAGAACAGGACGGGCAGGCCATGGCGGGTAATCTGCCAAGCACCGGCGCAGACGCCGAATGAAACACCCATTCCATCAAGCCCCTCAAAGGGCTCGAACCCGTCTGCAAGCACCCCGGCCCAACACCGATCAACACCCCGCCGCCTAGCCCAGGCCAAGCCGCGGGGTGTCTTTCCCTTCGCGGTCATCGGCGTCCCGCCTGTACCGCCCGCGCACTCTGCGACGATTCGAGTAAAGGCCCCATTAACGTTAACGGCAGCCTTAAGAAAATCAGCTTTCTCTTCTAGAAATATCCCACGGGGGTCCGGGGGTGTGAAACCCCCGGTCCGCCGCCGGCCTCACTTCACAGACGCCTGCCATGGATGCTGCTCTTTGAACCCCAGCACCTCCTTGATCTTCCGGTTGGACAAAAGCCCCTCCCGCTCTCCCACTGGTCGCGACAGGGGCACATTCGGGAAGAACCGCGCCAGCAATTCCGAGTTCGGCTGCGGCACCGCGTTCTCGTCGTTCGCCGCGTTGAACACCTGAAACCCAAGGCCGTCCTTTTTCAGGCAAAGATCCACGATCTGCCCAAGGTCCCGCGCGTCGATGTAGGAAAAGGTAATCCGCCGCCGCAGCCCCGGATCATCCTTCAGCGCAGGAAACAGCGTCGCATATTCATGCGGCTCTACCACATTGCCGATCCGCAGCGCATAGACGTCCGCGCCAAAGCGGCGCTGAAAACTGCGCGCCGTGACCTCGTTGACCTTTTTCGACATCCCGTAGCTGTCCATCGGGTCGATGTCGTAGTCCTCCTCCAGCGGCAGGACCTTCGGGTCCACCACCCCGTCCGAAAAGCACACCCCATAGGTCGTCTCGGAAGACGCGATGATCACCTTGCGGATGCCCATCTTCAGCGCCGCCTCAAGCGCGTTGTAGGTGCCGACCGTGTTCACCCGAAACGTCTCGGTATCCGGCACCATCCCATAGCGCGGGACGGCGGCGAAATGCACCACGGCGTCGAACAGTTGCGCCCCGCCCGGGCTCTCCATCTCGTCATATCCCGCATGCGTCCGCATCGCAGAATAAACCTGCCCCGCATCGGTTATATCCCCGATCAGATCATGCACCCCCGCCAGCCCCAATGGCACCCGGTCGAAATTCAACACCCGGTGCCCCTTGGACGCCAGATAGGCCACCACATGCTTGCCCGCCTTGCCCGATCCGCCCGTGAACAACACCCGCATTGGCAATCCTCCTCTTTGACCCGAACCTAGGCCGCGAACGCCGCCGGGACCAGAGCCAACCTGTCGGTCTTGCACCTCCCCTCCCCCGTTGTGGGGAGGGGATGGGGGAGGGGGGCCGCGCAAGTCCCATCGCACGGCCCCACATCTTGCGCCGCTACCCCCATGAATGATCTAATGGCGGGAATTGATACGAGGACACTTCTCAATGCCCAACGACCTCCTCTCCGGCGCTTCGCAGACCTATGACGCCAGTTCCATCGAGGTCCTCGAAGGTCTGGAACCCGTCCGCAAGCGCCCCGGCATGTATATCGGCGGCACGGATGAGCGCGCGCTGCACCACATGGTTGCCGAAATCCTGGACAACGCGATGGACGAGGCGGTCGCAGGCCACGCCAACCGGATCGAGGTCGAACTGCACGACGACAACTCCGTCACCATCCGTGACAACGGCCGCGGCATCCCCGTCGACCCGCATCCGAAATTCCCCGGCAAATCGGCGCTGGAGGTGATCCTTTGCACCCTCCACGCCGGCGGCAAGTTCAACGCCAAGGCCTATTCCACCTCGGGCGGGTTGAACGGCGTCGGCTCTTCGGTGGTGAACGCACTTTCGGACCTGATGACTGTGCAGGTCGCCCTCAACAAAGAGCTTTACGAACAGTCCTTCTCGCGCGGCATTCCCCGGGGACCGATCCAGAAGCTTGGCCCGATCCAGAACCGTCGCGGCACCACCGTCACCTTCCACCCCGACCCGGAAATCTTCGGTTCCCAGACCCTGAAGCCCGCCCGGCTTTACAAGCTTGCCCGTTCCAAGGCCTATCTCTTTTCCGGCGTCGAGATCCGCTGGAAGTCCGCCGTTGCGGATGGTGAGACGCCGGTTGAGGCCACCTTCCACTTCCCCGGCGGGCTCGCCCAGTATCTTTCTGATACGATGGCGAAAATCACCACCTACGCCGAACGCCCCTTTGCCGGGCGCGTCAGCTTTGAGGAGAAATACCAGATCCCCGGTTCGGTCGAATGGGCGATCAACTGGACGCCCGCGCAGGACGGCTTTCTCCACTCCTACTGCAACACCGTCCCCACCCCCGAAGGCGGCACGCATGAGGCCGGGTTCTGGGCCGCCACCCTCAAGGGCATCAAGGCCTACGGCGAGCGGGTCAAGAACCGCAAGGCCGACCTCATCACCCGCGACGACCTTCTGACCGGCGGCTGCGCGCTTCTGTCGGTCTTCATCCGCGAGCCCAGCTTTGTCGGCCAGACCAAGGACCGGCTTTCCACGGAAGAAGCCGCGAAATGGGTCGAAAATGCCGTCCGCGACCATTTCGACACCTGGCTTGCCGCTGATCCGAAGTCGGCGGGCGCAATCCTTGATTTCCTCGTCCTGCGCGCTGAAGAACGCTTGCGGCGGCGTGAGGAAAAGGAAACCCAGCGCAAGACCGCGACGAAAAAGCTGCGCCTGCCGGGGAAACTCACCGACTGTTCCAGCAAGACCCGCGAGGGCACGGAGCTGTTCATCGTCGAAGGCGATAGCGCCGGGGGGTCAGCCAAAGGGGCGCGCAGCCGCGAAACGCAGGCGCTTTTGCCGCTGAAAGGCAAGATCCTGAACGTCCTTGGTGCGGCTTCGGCCAAGCTGAACGAAAACTCCGAGATTCGCGATATCTGCGAGGCGCTGGGCACCGGCATGGGCACTAGGTTCAAACTGGACGACCTGCGCTATGAAAAGATCATCATCATGACCGACGCCGACGTCGACGGCGCGCATATCGCCAGCCTGCTGATGACCTTTTTCTTCACCCAGATGCGCCCCCTGATCGACAAGGGCCACCTGTATCTCGCCTGCCCGCCCCTGTACCGCCTGACCCAAGGCGCGCGCCGGATGTATGTCGCCGACGATGCCGAGAAAGAGGTCTGGCTGGCCAAGGGTCTGGGCGGCAAAGGAAAAATCGACGTCCAACGCTTCAAGGGGCTGGGAGAGATGGACGCCAAGGACCTGAAAGACACCACGATGAACCCCGCAACCCGCAAGCTGATCCGGGTGTCGATTGATGAGGACGAGCCGGGGGATACCTCCGACCTCGTGGAGCGGTTGATGGGGAAAAAGCCGGAACTACGGTTCCAGTATATTCAGGAGAATGCTAGGTTTGTTGAGGAGTTGGATGTCTGAAGAAAACTCAGAGTTCACCAAGGAAGAACTCGCGGAAATGGAACAAAGGTACAACGATTTTATTGCCGGGTCTGGCAATTTTGATATTGATCGACTTGTCGCGTTTGCAAAGAAAATGATTGCTGAATTTGCAGAAGAAAACGCTGATCTTGTCTTCTACGGATTTGCAATAGATGCCGATTTACTTTGCTTCAATTCAGTTGTGCACTTCGAAAAGGAGTTGTCCGAATCGAAAAAGAGATACCCACAGAGCTACTCTTCGCCTGAGGACGTTCTCAACTCTAAGTGGAATCCGGGAAACTGGGAATTTCAGGGCTTTGCCTACTTTGATCCCGACGACGGCTTCTCAGCTGAAGCCTATGAAGCTCACTATGATTACGTAATGGGCATCGTTCAAGATGCGATGGAAGTCGAAGGATTTAAGGGTTTCGGCCCACTCGATATACCAGAAGGCGCTCAGCTTTCTGACTACGCTAGAACAATGAACGAAGTTATTCGGCGGTTGATTGCTGAGAAGGCCTTTAATTGCCTGAAGACGACTCAAGATTTTAGGGCGGTTAGAGTTGAACACTCCTACTGAGTCCTGGCCTGCGATCAACATTGGGGTCAACTTTTGGCCCGGGAAACCTCCCGCACAATATAAGCAGTGGAGCAATAACCAATCCACCACCACCCACCCCGTCAGATTTGCCCAAAGCAAATCTGACCGCGGCCTCCCTCCCGGCCCTCGCAGGCTTGCTCGGGCGTTCGACGGGAAAACAGTCCACTGGACTGTTTTCTGATCCGCCTCACCCTCGCAAGCGTGCGCGGGCGTTCGGGGCTGAAAAAGGTCCACTGGACCTTTTTCGCGGCGCAGGCGCTGCCTCCCCTCACCCCCTTGTCTTCCCGACCCCGATCCCCCATCTTCCCCTCACAGGCTCTGCCCCCCGCGCGATCGGCGCGGAATGACCCTGATGCTGCCCTGACGGCAGCGATCCCCCGCCACAAAGGAACCTCAGATGTCCAAGGAAAAGAACAAAGGCGGCAAAGAGGCCAAGAAGCCCAAGAAGGAAGTCGTCAAGGTGCTGGCCACCGCGAATTCCGGTCAGGCCAAGGACGGCACCACCATCGCGGGCAAGAAGATCAAGTAACCTTGGGTCGGATGCCAATCCGGAAAGGCAGTCGAAAGCGCTTTTTCTGATCTGCCAGCCCCGGATCATTTCTTGGACCGGGGCAGGTGGAAACCGCGCTGCCCTAGTCCCGCCTTTTGTGGCGCAGGCCGGCCTCCAGCCGTTCGGCAAAGGCCAGCCGGTCGGCTTCGGTCATCTGGGTGATGCGGTTTTCGATCAGGACCCTGCCAAGCTCCAACTGCCCGGCTGTCCGGGCCTCGACCGCGGCAAGCGCCGACTGCATCGCCACCGGGTCAAAGGGGCTGGCGCGCAGGGTGGCCAGAAGGGTGTCGAACTCGGCCTTGGCGGCCTTGCTGTTGGCGCGGAATTCCGGCGCGCGGTCCATCAGGCCTTGCCGCAGCGCCCTGCGGTCGTCGGGGCTGAACGCTTCGCTGAACGGGCCAAAGGACAGATCATGCGGCATGCCCCGGCCGGGACCGCCGTTCTTGATAAAGGCGCCGGCAACCATGCCTGCAACGGCAAGGTTCAAGGCAACCGACACCGCCAGCGCGATCTTCAGCCCGCGACGCGCGGCAGGAGGGGGCGGTGAGTTCACAGCATCGGTCATCGCATCAGCCTTCCGTCATCAGAAAATCGACCGAAGGGAAGAAATCCACTGCTTCGGTTTCGGCCTGGTCCACACCTTGCCCAAGGGCAAGGATATCCACCGTCGTCGGGTCAAGATAGCCCAGCGCGATCCCGAACAGCGCGGCCGAGGTGACCCCTGCCAAGGCCGCCGGTCCGCCCAGCAAATCGACCAGCCGCGACCATAGGCCGGGCCGTGCGACCGCTGCCCGTGATACGGTCAGGGACTGGGGTTGCAGCGCCAGCGCGTCCGCCGTCACCCGGTCCATCAGCGCGGGCGAGGGTGCGGGCGGGTGCATTGCCGCCAGCGCCAAAAGGTCGTCAAGATCGCTAGTCTGCATCCCGGTCATCCTTGTATCCCAGGGCGTCCCTTTGCCCTGACAATGCCGCCGCCAGCGCGCGTTTGCCGCGCGCGGTCAGGCTTTCCACCGCTTCGACCCCGATGTCCAGAACCGTGGCAATCTCGGGGTTGGTCAATCCTTCAAGGTGGCGCAACACGACCGCCTGCCGCTGCCGGTCGGGAAGCGTTGCCAGCGCCGTTTCCAGCGCGACCATCCGTTGCCCATCCTGCATCCGGCCTTCGGCACCGGGGCCGCTATCGACAGGCTCGGGCGCGTCGTCCAGCGCCACCTGACCTTTGCGCCGCCGCGACCTTTGCCGGTCGATGCACAGATTGGTGGCGACCCGGAAGGCCCAGGTCGTCACCTTGGTTTCGCCCTGCCGCCAGCTTGGCGCTGTCCGCCACAGCCGCAGCATGGTTTCCTGCGCCACATCCTCGGCTTCGGCCCGGTCGCCACCAAGCAGCCGGGTCGCATAGCCAAGCACGCGCGGGGTGATGCGCTGCGCCAACGCCAGCGCTGCCGGACGGTCCCCGTTGGCATAGAGCACCATCAGGGCGTCGTCCGAAATCTCGCTGGTCGCGTCGAAGGCCATTGTCATCCTGCAAACGATTTAGCGCCGATCACCCCGCACAGCAAAGGGTCAGTTGTCGCCGTCGCCCATCATGCCCCAGCCGTGGCCGCGCGTCTTGCGGTGCTGCATGGCGGCTTCGGCCTCTTCCTTCGAGATCATGCCGTCATTGTCCGTGTCGATGCGGGCGAAATGCTCTTCTCCAGGACCTTCGCCAAACTCATCCGCCGACAGGGTGCCGTTGCCGTCATTGTCCTTGTTCTCGATCATCCGGGCCGCGTGATCGGCCATCATTGTGGCCATCTTGGCTGCGTGATGCGCTTCCATTTCCGCCGCATCCAGCGCGCCGTCGCTGTTGGTGTCAGCGGCGGTGAATTCGGCCAGACGATGGGCCGCAAGCTCGGCCAGGCTCAGCTTGCCGTCGCTGTCGGTGTCGATCGCGTCGAACATTTCCAGCATCATCCCGCCGTTACCGTCCATGCCCATGCCCATGCCCATACCATCGCCATGGCCCTTTTCAGCGTAGGCGACCGTAGCGACGACGGCACCCAAAAGCGCCAGCGCAGCAACCGAAGATTTGAAACCAGCAGACATCGTGTTCTCCTTGAACCGGGTCGTTTCTTCGACCCTTCTGCCCAGTCACACGCCGGGCCCCCGGCTTTCCGTCGCAAGAAATTTGCGGACCCAGTTTGCGACATCGCGACGCGGGGCAGGAATTTGCGCTGTAAAGCTTCCCGGCGTGGCGGTATGGTCCCTTGCGGCTGGAACGGGCCGATCATTTTCAGGACCTGCGATGCCCGCAACCCCTCAGACCGACGACGAAGACGACCGCCCGGTCCGCCCGGCAATGTTGCGCGGCTGGCGGCGGCGCTGTCCGAACTGCGGCGCTGGCCCGATCCTGAGCGGGTATCTGTCCGTGCGCGACGCCTGCCCGGTCTGTGGTGAGGCGCTGCATCACCACCGGGCCGATGACGGGCCGGCCTATCTTACGATCCTGATCGTCGGGCATTTGCTGGCTCCGGTCATGTTGTTCAGCTTTGTGAAATGGCGGCCTGATCCCTTGGTGCTGGCTGGGGTGCTGACCTTTGCCACCGTGGCGCTGTCCTTGTATCTTTTGCCCCGGATCAAGGGCGCGCTGATTGCCCTGCAATGGGCCAAACGGATGCACGGCTTCGCCGTGCCACCACCGGCTGACGCTTCACATGGATGAACCTGTCCGCCCGGCCGCGACCGTGATCCTGTGGCGGCAGGCGGCCGATGGGCCGAAGGTCCTGATGGGCCAGCGCGGCGCGGGTGCCGTGTTCATGCCGTCGAAGTTCGTCTTTCCCGGCGGCGGCGTCGACCCCGAGGATCACGCTGCGCCGCAGCCCGGCTATCTTGCCGAAGACTGCGCCCGCAAGCTGACGCTTCTGGTGACTGACAATGCCCCCGCGCCGCAGGTTCTTGCCGCCGCCGCCCTGCGGGAACTGACCGAGGAGACGGGTCTTTCCCTGCCCCCTGCGCCACAACCCTCGCTGCGCTTTGTCTTTCGCGCCATCACCCCACCGGGCAGAAGCCGCCGCTTTGACGCGCGGTTCTTTCTGGCCGATGCCGGAGGCCTTGCTGACGAGGGTCATGATTTCACCGCCGCGTCCGGCGAATTGCAGCACCTGCGCTGGCTGGATCTGCCACAGGCCCGCGCCTTGGACTTGCCGTTCATAACCGAGGTGGTGCTGGCCGAAGTCGCCGCCCTGCTGACTGGCCACGACCAGCCGGGGGTGCCGTTCTTTGACAACTCTGGCCCCACCCCGCAGTTCCGCCGGATCGTTTAAGCGGTTTCAGACCGGAACGGCCGTCGGCTTTGCCCCCTGCGCATAGGCCTTCAGGCACAAAAGCTCGACCGCGATGATCGCGGCGGCATTGGCGGTCATCTCGGCATGGTCAAAGGGGGGCGATACTTCGACCACGTCCATGCCTTTGAAATCCATGCCCCGCATCGCGCGCAGGATCGCCAGCGCCTGATAGCTGGACAGGCCTCCCGGAACCGGCGTCCCGGTCCCCGGCGCGGCCGAGGGGTCAAGACAGTCGATGTCAAAGGTCAAGTAGGCCGGGCCTGCGCCCACGGTCTGGCGGATGGTGTCGGCAACCGCTTCGGGCGACATGCGCTGCACCTCGTCGGCGTGCAGGATGGTCATGCCGTGGCTTTTCTCGCCGTTGAAACAGGTGCGGATGCCGATCTGGATCGACCGTTTGGGGTCCACCAACCCCTCACGCACGGCATAGGTGAACATCGCGCCGTGATCCAGACGGCCGGGGGCACCTTCCTCGACATCGCGGTGGGCGTCGAACTGCACAATGGCCAAGGGGCCAAACTTGGCGGCATAGGCGCGCAGGATCGGGTAGGTGATGAAGTGATCGCCGCCCAGCGTCAGGGTCGAAGCCCCCGCCGCCAGAATCCCCGCGATATGGGCGGTGATCAGGTCCGGGATATCCATCGGCAGGCCCCAGTCAAAGGCGCAATCGCCATAGTCGGTGCAGGCCAGCGTGTCGAACGGATCGAACCGCCAGGGCCAGATCGGCCCCCAGGCGTGCTGCGCGCTGGCGCGGCGGATGGCTTCGGGGCCAAAGCGGGTGCCGGGGCGGTTCGACACCGACAGATCAAAGGGGATGCCGGTCACCGCGACATCGACACCGGTCAGGTCGCGGGTATATTTGCGGCGGAAGAACGACAGCGCCCCGGCGTAGCTGGATTCGAAATACGAACCCTTCAGCGCCTCACGCCGAAAGCCCTGATCGGCCAGCGCCTCGCCCACATCCTTGCCCATTCCCGTCTCCCCAGCGTTACGCGCCGATTGTTCCGGCTGCGGTGGCAGGTGTCAATCGGCATCGGTCTTGCGCACCGGCCAGACTGGATGCGGCAGCGGGTCCTTGGCGCGGAACAGATACTGGCGGAAGATTTCCACATAGCTGCGGTAGACATAGGCCTCGTTGCGGCGCTGGTAATGGTCCTTGCGTGCCCGGTAGGCGGCGGGCAGTTTATACCACGACAGGCCAGGGTGCATGTGATGCACGGCATGGAAATTGTTGTTCAGAAACAACAACGCCAGCGGTCCCTGACTTTCGATGATCACGGTGCGGGCGCGGGCCAGATCATGCGCGCGGTGTTCCAGATAGGTGCGGATTTTCAAGAGGCTCCAGCCCAGATAGGCGGCTAGGCAATAGGCCCAGATCGGCATCTGGCCCAATGTCAGCAGCCACAAAGCCACCAAAGCTACACCGACCGCATGCAGCACCCACCCCAGCGTCACGCGGTGTTCACCTCGGCGCATCGCCGCAAAGTCGCCCTTGACCAGCGCCACGAAAGACAGCGCCGGACCGACGGCCATGCGACCAAACAGCGTGTTGTTGAACCGCAGAAGCCATTTTCTCGGCCCGGAAAGCCGCGCCCAGACCGCAGGGTCCAGGTAGTTTGATTCCGGGTCGTCATAGGGATCGGTCAGGGCCGGGTCGAAATGGTGCTGCAGATGCAGGTCCTTGAACCGCATATAGGGGACGTAAAGGGTGATCCCGGGGAAAACCAGCGCCTCGGACAGGGGGCGCGACCGCAAGGGATGGCCGTGCAGCACCTCATGCGTAAGCGACGAATATTGCCCGATGGCCAGGGTGGCGGCGAGGATGGCAAGCGTGGGCGACAGGGGCCAAAGCACGGTCGTCGCGGCGATCCAGAGGGCGTAAGTGGCGGCAAAGACAATCAGGGTGGGCCATTCGATTGCCCGGGACTCGGTCTGCACGGCGGCTCCTTCAACGGTAACTATCGCGTGACATTAGCAATCAGCGCTGACGGGGGGAATTGGGGATGTTGTAACCTGAAATCAACTGATGGGGTTTTTTCAGGACATATGATGGAAAAAATCGACAGACGTGACCGCGCCCCTGTGTTTCGCGCCCGGCTGACCGAAGCGATGAGTCGTCGCAAGGTCACGCAGGCCGGGCTCGCGCGGCTGACCGGGGTGGACCGGTCCACCATCTCGGCGCTGTTGCAACCGGGAACCCGGCTGCCGAATGCCCAACTGGCCGCCGATTGCGCCCGCGCTCTGGGGATCAGCGCCGACTGGCTTTTGGGCCTGTCGGTGCGTCCTGAACCCATCGCCGACCTGCTGGCCGCCTCCCTTACCCTGACCGAAGCGCCGCGCGCGCTTATCGACGAGCAGATCTTCGGCTGGCATCGTGAGGCGGCGGGCTACAAGATCCGCCACGTTCCGGCGACCTTGCCCGACATGCTTAAGACGCGGGCGATGGTCGAATGGGAATACGCAGCCCAGCTTGGCCGGACCGCGGAACAGGCGCTTGGTGCCTTCGAGGACCGGCTGGCCTGGATGCGCGGCGCGGGGTCGGACTATGAAATCGCCCTGCCGCTGCACGAGCTGACCGCCTTTGCCACCGCCAGCGGCTATTATGAGGGGCTGTCGGCCGACATCCGCCGCGCGCAGTTGCAGCATCTGATCGGGCTGTGCGACCAGCTTTACCCGTCCTTGCGGCTGTGTCTTTTCGACGCGCGCAAGCTGTTTTCCGCGCCGGTCACGGTGTTCGGCCCGCTGCTGGCGGTGGTCTATCTGGGTCACCACTACCTGGCGTTCCGCGATTCTGCCCGGGTCGAGACGATCTCGCAGCATTTCGATACGCTGGTGCGCGAGGCCCGGGTAGGCGCGCGCGACATGGTGGGCCATCTGCTAGGCCTGTGCGACCGGGTGCGCTAGAACGCCCGAAGGTCCGCGGTCGTGTAGCCGTTGAAATCGAACACCTCACGCGCGGCGGTCAGCCTGTCTGGCGGGATAGCACCCCGGTCCAGCACAAAGCCGAAACCGCCCGAAGGCGTGCCGATGGCCAGCGTCCGGTAGCCGCTGTCGACCCAGAGGATCCACCAGTCCTCTTGCCCGCTGACAGCCAGCCGTCCCGGCCCGTTTGGCGTGGTGCGGGCGTTGATCCTTGTTGCCTTGCCGTTCAGGCACAGGTTGCCCGTGACTGCAAATCCCGCCGCGTCGGGGGTAAACTGCAGCGCCCCGCCGTTGCAACCGCCGGCCTGTGTCGCAAAGCCCGCAACCTGCTGCCAGTCCCCGGCAATCGCGGCAGGGTCAAAGGCGGCAGCGGACCAGATCGGCACCGCTTCGGCCCGGAACTGCCCGTCTCTTGTCCCGCCGCCAAGGCAAGCTGCAAGGGCAAGCGGTGTGGCCAACAGTGCGGCCCGGATCAGTTGATGCAAAGCGTCACCCGCGCGCCATCGTCCTGCAAAATCTCGTTGCAGCCCAGCAGTGGCCGGATTGGCGAACAACTGCCCGACCGTGCCAGACAGGCGCCTTCACAGTCGCTTTCGCGGGTGCATTGCTTGCCCGCATCCTTGGTGTTGAAGATGCAAATCCGGGACTTGCCGCCGGCCGAGGACCAGTTTCCCTTTTTCTTTTCGCAGGCGATTTGCAGGTCAGATTTCTCGACTTCCGGCACGACGGTTTCTGGGGCAACCTCGGCCACTACTTCGGCCACTACTTCGGCCAGATCAGGCTGCGGCGCGGGTTCGGGGGGCGTCTCGATCGCCGCTTCGACCGGGGCAGCGGGGGCGGCAGATTGCGCCTTTGCGCCGTCATCCGCTCCGGGAGGGATGTCGACCATTGCAGGGTCAGTCCCGGGCGCGGTCGGCAGGGCATCAAGGGCGGTCACCTCGATGTCATCACCGGTCACGGCATTAGGGGTCACCCCGTCAGGGCCTGCGCCCGCAAGCACGCAGGCGGACAAAAGCCCCGCCAGGCCAAGCGACAGGATCAGGGACAGGATTTGAGACTGGCAACGGCGCATCGGGCACTCCGGTTCGGGCAAAGAAGTGCCTTGATCCGTGCAGCACCGCAAGGGCTGTCAGTAGGGCGCAGGGTAGGCCCGGTGAGTTTCCGCTATTTCGGCCATGACTTCGGCCGACAAGGTGACCGAAGCCGCGTCGATGTTGGTGCGCAACTGGTCCAGCGAGGTGGCCCCGATGATCGGGATCGTGCGGAAGGGCCGCGTCAGGGTAAAGGCAATCGCCATCTGGCAGGGGTCAAGCCTGTGCCGGGTGGCAATGCCCAGATAAGCCGCCACCGCCGGAAAGACATGTGGCGTGATCCGCCCGCCAAGATCGGGCGTGTGCATCCGTCTCGTGCCTCCGGGCGTCACGTCACCAGCGTATTTGCCCGACAAAAGCCCCACGGCAAGGGGCGAGAAGGCCAGCAGCGGCATATCCTCGACCAGACTAAGCTCGGCCCAGTCGGTGTCGAACTGCCGGCACAAAAGCGAGTATTCGTTCTGCACCGTGCCCATGCGTGGCAGGCCAAGCGTATCGGCCAGATGCAGCCAGCGCGCCGCCCCCCAGACGCTTTCGTTCGATAGGCCAATGGCGCGGATCTTGCCTTCGGCCACCAGCGCCTGCGCGCTGGTCAGGATGTCGGTCATATGCGCAGTTTCCGCCGCCTTGTCGGTGCCGGTGGGCGCATATGTCCACATCTGCCGGAAATGATAGCTGCCCCGGTTCGGCCAGTGCAGTTGGTAAAGGTCGACATAGTCGGTCTTCATGCGCTTTAGCGATGCGTCCAGCGCCGCGCGCATGCTGGCCCCGGTGATCGGCTCGCCCGGGCGGACGACGGGGCCCCTGCCCGAAACCTTGGTCGCCAATTGCAGCCGGTCGCGCCCGCCGCGCAGCGCCAGCCAGCTGCCGATGATTTCTTCGGTGCGACCCACGGTTTCGGCCTTTACCGGGTTGGTCGGATACATCTCGGCGGTGTCCCAGAAGGTCACGCCGTGGTCCAGCGCCAGATCGGCCTGGGCGTGGCCTTCGTTTTCCGTGTTGTGGCTGCCCCAGGTCATCGTGCCAAGGCAAAGCTGGGACACGGTCAGGCCGGTTTTGCCAAGGGGCAGGGTTTTCATCGCGGCGGCTCCTGTTGCTGGTGGCAAAGTTAGGCCGGATTGGGGCCGGGGCAAAGGGTGGCACTTGAGAACATTACAGGAACACGATAGCTTTTCAGCATGTCCCTGCCAATCCATCACCATGCCCCCCGCCGCCCCGACGCCCAGCAGCCGCTGGTCGGAGATCTGACCCTGCAGCGCGGCCGCGTGCATGAACTGTGCGGCCCCTCGCGGCGGATGCTGGCGGCGCTGGTCATGGCCAAGGCCAGCGGGCCGGTGATCTGGATCCGCCCGTCCTGGGTGGCCGAAAGGTTGAATGCTGCGGGGCTGCAGCCGATGGCCGATCCTGCCCGGCTGATCTTGGTGCAGACCAACCGCGAGGATGGCCTGCTGTGGGCCGCGGAGGAGGCATTGCGGTCGGGCGCCGCCCCCCTTGTGGTGACCGAATTGCTGGCCCCGCCGGGGCTGACCCCGATCCGCCGCCTGCATTTGGCCACCGAAGCCGGGGCCGAGGCGGCGCGGCGCGACGGGCGCACTCCGCCCTTGGGGCTGGTGCTGCTGGCGGGCACGGGCGGGGCGCAGGGCGTGGAAAGCCGCTGGCACATGACCCCCGCGCCCAGCCGGTCGCTTTTATGGGCGGATGCGGCGGGCTGGCGGCTTTCCCGCCTGCGCGCCCGGCTTTTGCCCCCCGCCGCCTGGACCCTGCACCGCGGGGTCGAGGGAAAAGAGACGCTGACAGTCACCCCTGACGCCGGGCCGCACCTGGCAAGTTAGCCTGCCCCCCCGCAGCAAACCTGTTAGCGCGGCACCTATGTCGAAGCGTCCCGACCCGATCGCATGCCGAGTTGCCAAGGCCAGACAAGATCGCCCGAAACGAATCCCCAAAACGAATCCTCGTCAGGCGAAGCACCGCCATGCCAGTCTGTCACCTCGAACAGAGGGGCAAATAAAATGCAGTTGGATTTCTCCGACAAGCGTGTGCTGGTCACCGGAGGCACGCGCGGCATCGGTCGGGCAGCCGTCGTCGCATTTCTGAACGCCGGCGCGCGGGTTGCCGTCAACGGCCGGACCGACGCCTCCACCGGTTCGGCCATCACGGCGCTGGGCGGCACAGCAAGGCTTGTCCCAGCCCCCGGCAATGTGGCCACCGAAGCGGGCTGCAAAGCCATCGTTGCGGCGGCCATCGCAGGCCTTGGCGGCCTTGACATCCTGGTCAACTGCGCCGGAGTCGGTGAAGCCGCCAAGATCGAAGATGTCACCGAGGCCTTCTGGGATCACATGCTTGGCGTAAACCTGAAAGGCGCGTTTTTCTGCACCCGTTGGGCGCTGGCCGCCTTGCGCGAAGCCAAGGGCAATGTGGTGAACCTCGCCTCGGATGCGGGCCTGATGGGCGATCTTGGTGCAGGCGCGGTCTATTCAGCCTCGAAGGGCGGGCTTGTGAACATGACCCGCGCGATGGCGCTGGAACTTGCGCCGGAGGTGCGGGTCAATTCCGTCTGCCCAGGCTTTGTCGACACCGACATGGTCCGTCGCGATTACATCGAAAGGGCCGCCGACCCGGTGGCAACCGAGCGGGCGCTGATGAGCTACGCCCCTATGAAGCGCATCGCGACCCCCGAGGAAATCGCCAGCGCGATCCTTTACCTCGCCTCGGATCATGCCCGCTATGTCACCGGCTCGGCCCTGCAGATCGACGGAGGCACGACGGCGGGGCGCTAAGCCGCTTGTCGGTGCCGGGCCGCGCTTCCGCCCAGGCCTGACCCGCTGGCCCTTTGCGAAAGCTTGGGCTAATCAGGCGCGACCACACCGAAAGGCGCAAGCATGGCACGGATTCTCATCACCTCGGCCATTCCCTACATCAACGGGATCAAGCATCTGGGCAACCTGGTGGGCAGCCAGTTGCCCGCCGACCTGTTCGCCCGCTTCAACCGCGCGCTGGGGCATGAGGTGATGTTCATCTGCGCCACCGACGAACACGGCACTCCGGCGGAACTTGCGGCAGCCAAGGCGGGCAAGCCGGTCGCGGATTACTGCGCCGAGATGCACGAGGTCCAAAAGGACCTGGCCGCCGGGTTCCGCCTGTCGTTCGACCATTTCGGCCGCTCATCCAGCGCGCGCAACCACCGCCTGACGCAACATTTCGCGGGCAAGCTGGACGAGGCGGGGCTGATTTCGGAAGTGTCGGAAAAGCAGGTGTTTTCCATTGATGACAACCGCTTTCTGCCCGACCGTTATATCACCGGCACTTGCCCGAACTGCGGCAATACCAGTGCCCGCGGCGACCAGTGCGAGGAATGCACCAAGCAGCTTGATCCGACCGACCTGATCAACCCGCGCTCGTCGATCAGCGGCAGCACCAACCTTGAGGTGCGCGAAACCAAGCACCTGTTCCTGCGCCAGCGGTCCTTGCGCGAAAAACTGGAGGCATGGATCGACAGCAAGCACGACTGGCCGATCCTGACCACCTCCATCGCGAAGAAATGGCTGAACGATGGCGACGGCTTGCAGGACCGGGGCATCACCCGCGACCTGCATTGGGGCATCCCGGTGCAAAAGGGCGACCAGCCCTGGCCCGGGATGGAGGGCAAGGTCTTCTACGTCTGGTTCGACGCGCCCATCGAATACATCGCCGGGACCGCCGAATGGGCCGATGCGCATGGCCTTGGTGATGACGCCTGGGAACGCTGGTGGCGCACCGACAAAGGTGCCGCAGACGTCACCTATTACCAGTTCATGGGCAAGGACAACGTGCCCTTCCACACCCTGTCCTTCCCCGCCACGATCCTGGGGTCGGGTGAGCCATGGAAGCTGGTCGACTACCTCAAGTCCTTCAACTACCTCAACTATGATGGCGGCCAGTTCTCGACCAGCCAAGGCCGGGGCGTGTTCATGGATCAGGCGCTGTCGATCCTGCCGTCGGATTACTGGCGCTGGTGGCTTTTGTCCCACGCCCCGGAATCATCGGACAGCGAGTTTACCTGGGAGAATTTCCAGACCAGCGTAAACAAGGACCTGGCCGATGTTCTGGGCAACCTCGTCAGCCGCGTGACCAAGTTTGCTGTGTCGAAATTCGGCAATGACGTTCCTGCGGATGGCACGTTTGGCCCGCTGGAAACCGCACTAATCGCTGATCTGGGGTCGCGGATCACCGACTACACCCGCCTGATGGAAGAGATGGAGGTCCGCAAGGCCGCCGCCGAACTGCGCGCGATCTGGGTCATCGGCAACGAATATCTGCAGGCCTCGGCCCCGTGGTCGGTGGTCAAGACCGATCCGGCGCAGGCGCAGGCGATCATCCGGCTGGCCCTGAACCTGATCCGGGTCTACGCGATCCTTTCGCGGCCGTTCATCCCGGATGCAGCGCAGGCGATGATGACGGCGATGGGGTCGGACGACTGGTCCTGGCCGCAGGAGGTGCCCGCTGCGATGCGCACCCTTGCGCCCGGGCATCCGTTCACTGTGCCGGAGAACCTGTTCCGCAAGATCACCGACGAGGAGCGGGTGGACTGGCAGACCCGGTTTTCCGGCACCCGGACCTGACCCAAGGACCGGCCAAACCCGGCATGTGACACTTTTTCAAGCGCCCGGCGAGAATGTCTGAATGACAGGCTTTTTCATTTGATTGGCCAGAGGGGCTGGGGCAATCTGACCGACATAAGGCCCACTTGATCGTTCGATCGCAAAGCAGGCCTTGAACAACCGATTGTATGGGAGAATGCCATGAAACGCCTGATTGCTGCCCTTGCCCTTGCGTCGTCGCTTTCGGGCGCCGCACCCGTCTTTGCCGAAACTGCCGCCCCGAACCCGCTGGAAACCGCCGAGGCGAAAAGCACCCTGACCGTCGCCAACGCGCTGATCACCTATGGCCGCGCCAATCAGGATGCGCTGGCGCTGTTGTCTGGCGTTCAGATGATGGTCAGTGCCTCGAACGGCACCTCGATCGAATCCGCCGGTCAGGCGATGGACCTTGGCGCGATCCTTGACGAAGCTGTGGCCATGGCACCCGATGACGCGCTGATCATGGCCCGCGCCGATGTCTTGCGCGAAGAAGCCGAAACCGTGACCCGTGGCGCCTGCTATTGGGAATACTGGTGCGACTACTATGGCTACTGCGAATACTGGTACGTCTGCTACTGATCCAGCTTTTGGGATCACATGGGCCGGCCCGGAACCTCTGGGCCGGCCTTTTCGTTGCGCGGCTTCCAGTCGCGTCTTGCTGCAAGCGCAAAATATTCCCGCTGCGGGCGCAAATGTGGCCCCGGGTCGCGCGGATTTTCGCCTATTTGTCAACTTGCAGGGAAGAAATTCCGCCCAACCGCAAAACTGCGGAAACCGTGTCATCGGCTTCGGTGGTATGGTCACTCTACGAGACATGAGTCGCCGCCCCCGTTCGCTGCCACGAAGGAGAGCCCGAAATGCCCCAAGTCTTGCCAACCCGCGCCACGCCCGTCCGGGCTTATGGTGCCATTGCCCTGTTTGTCGTCGTCTATCTGGTCATGCTGGCCGTCGTCTTCTTACCGCGTGAGATGATCTCGGCCCAGACCGGCGCGATCTTCGCCGAGGACAACTGACCTTTTCAACGGACGAAAGCAAAACGGCCCGGGTGCTGCACCCGGGCCGTTTCATATTCTGCCGTTAAAGATCAGGCGCGCAGGTCGAAGCGGTCGGCTTCCATCACCTTGACCCAGGCGCTTACGAAATCGCAGACGAATCTTTCGTGGTTGTCGTCCTGGGCAAAAACCTCGGCATAGGCCCGCAGGATCGAGTTTGATCCGAACACCAGATCGGCCCGTGTCGCGGTCCATTTGACGGCATGGGTCCGGCGGTCGGCGATATCATAAAGGTTCTCGCCCTTCGGCAGCCATTTCCATGCCATGTCGGTCAGGTTGACGAAGAAATCGTTCGTCAGCGCGCCGACGCGGTCGGTAAAGACCCCATGTTCCGTGCCACCGTGGTTGGTGCCGATCACCCGCATGCCGCCAATCAGGCAAGTCATCTCATGCGCTGTCAGGCCCATCAGCTGCGCCCGATCAAGGAGAAGTTCCTCGGCCGTCACCGCGTAGTCTTTCTTCAGCCAGCTGCGGAAACCATCCGCGACCGGCTCTAGCACGGCAAAGCTGTCGGCGTCAGTCTGCGCGTCGGTCGCATCGCCGCGACCGGCGTGGAACGGCACCGCGACATCGACGCCAGCGGCTTTCGCCGCCATCTCGACCCCAAGGTTTCCGGCCAGCACGATGACGTCAGCGACCGAAGCCCCCGCCGCCGCCGCGATGGGTTCAAGCACCGCCAGCACGCGGGCCAGACGGACGGGTTCGTTGCCCTCCCAGTCCTTTTGCGGGGCCAGACGGATACGGGCGCCATTGGCACCGCCCCGGTTGTCGGACCCGCGGAAAGTGCGGGCCGCGTCCCAGGCGGTGGTGACCATATCGGACACCGACAGGCCACTGGCCGCGATCTTCGCCTTGACCGCCGCCACGTCCCAACCGGTCGATCCCACTGGCACCGGGTCTTGCCAGATCAGGTTTTCGGCAGGCACCCACGGCCCCAGATACCGAACTTGCGGGCCCATGTCGCGGTGGGTCAGTTTGAACCAGGCCCGGGCGAAGGCGTCACTGAACGCCGCCTGATCCTTGGCGAACCGTTCGGAAATCGCGCGATAGGCCGGGTCCATCTTCATCGCCATGTCGGCGTCGGTCATCATCGGCATGCGGCGGACAGTGGAGTCTTCCACGTCGGCGGGCATGTCCTCGGGCGCAATGCCGATCGGCTCCCACTGCCAGGCACCAGCGGGGGACTTCTTCAGCTCCCAGTCATAGGATAGAAGCAGGTGGAAGTAGCCGCCGTCCCATTTCGTCGGGTTGGTGGTCCAGGCGCCTTCAAGGCCGCTGGTCACCGTTTCGCGGCCGATGGACCGGGTGGCGTGGATCATCCAGCCAAGCCCGCCTTCTTCCAGACCTGCCGCTTCTGGCTCTGGCCCGACAAGCGCCGCGTTGCCGTTGCCATGCGCCTTGCCGACGGTGTGGCCGCCTGCGGTCAGGGCGACGGTTTCCTCGTCATCCATCGCCATGCGCGCGAATGTTTCGCGCACGTCATGCGCTGTGCGCAACGGGTCGGGCTGGCCGTCAACGCCTTGCGGGTTCACATAGATGAGGCCCATGACCACCGCCGCCAGCGGGTTTTCTAGTGACGTGCGGTCGCCCTTGTCGCCATAGCGCTTGTCGGTCAGCCATTCCTGTTCGTTGCCCCACCAGGTATCCTTTTCAGGATGCCAGATGTCCTCACGCCCGAAACCAAAGCCAAAGGTCTTGAGGCCCATCGATTCATAAGCCACGGTTCCGGCCAGAACCATCAGGTCAGCCCAGCTAAGACGGTTGCCGTATTTTTTCTTCAGCGGCCACAAAAGACGCCGCGCCTTGTCAAGGTTGGCGTTGTCCGGCCAGGAATTCAACGGCGCAAAGCGGTGGTTGCCGGTGCCAGCGCCCCCGCGACCATCGGCCATCCGGTAAGTGCCTGCGGCGTGCCAAGACATGCGGATGAAAAGCCCGCCATAATGGCCCCAGTCAGCGGGCCACCAGTCCTGGCTGTCGGTCATCAGCGCGGTCAGGTCGCGCTTCAGCGCGGCAAAGTCCAGCTTGGTGACCTGTTCGCGGTAGGAAAAGCCGGTCAGCGGGTTCACCTTGGCATCGTGCTGGTGCAGGATGTCCAGGTTCAACGTCTTTGGCCACCAATCGGTCACCGAAGCCTCGGTCGTGGTGATAGCGCCGTGCATCACCGGGCATTTGCCGCCTGCCGTGTCCTTGCCATCCGTCATCTCTGTCATCCTTGGTTTCTGGTTTCGCGAATCCACAGCGACTCGCCGGGCTTCGCCATGGCGTATCGCTAGCATTTCCCGGCGGTGAAAGGAATTTGCATCCCGTCGCGCCGTGCCAGAGATGGGAATGCATGGCCGGGGCCGCAAGTCTGATACACAAGCCGCTTGGGCACCGGAGTTGTGGAAAACTCCGGTCCGATTTCTTCAAGGAAATCGGCGGCGCTGCGGGCGGCAGTGGGCTGGGTCAATTCCTGACGCCGGATGAACACCCGCGCACATGCCTTGGACTTTGCCGGCGAATACCCATCCACGCTGGGCCAGTCCTCAGCCGCCCCAGGTCCGCTCCAGCAGTCGCAGCCAGTTGCCATGCGCGATCTTGTCGACCAGCCCCGCCCCCAAGCCCATCTCGCGCATCGCGCTGATCAGAACCGGAAGGCCTTCAACCCCTCCGATATCCCTAGGCGTCGTCGCCCCGTCATAGTCTGACCCGATGGCGACATGATCCTCCCCCGCCAGTTTCAGCATGTGCTCGACATGCCGCTTGACCGGGTCCAGCGTCATGTCGGCGCTTTCGCGGCCATCGGGGCGCAGGAAGCAGGTGGCGAAGTTCAGGCCCGCAATCCCGCCGGTATCGCGGATCGCCGACAACTGGCGGTCGGTCAGGTTGCGACTGGAGGCGCAGACCGCATTGGCGTTGGAATGGGTGGCGACCAAGGGCGCGTCCGACAGCTTTGCCACTTCCCAGAACCCGGCCTCGTTCAGGTGGCTGAGGTCCAGCATGATCCGCAAGGCGTTGCATTCGTGCACAAGGTCGCGGCCCAGCGGCGTCAACCCCGGCCCGGTATCGCCGGTCGACGGGAACCGAAACGGCACACCATGGGCGAAAATCGTCGGGCGGCTCCAGACCGGACCGACGGACCGCAGGCCCATGGCGTGAAAGAGATGCAGCGCGTCAAGGTCGGGGCCGATTGCCTCGGCCCCTTCAAAGTGGATCACCCCGGCGACAACGCCTGCGGCCATCGCAGCGCGGATGTCCGCAACCGTCCGGCACCAGCGGAACTTGCCACCCGAAGCACGCTCCATCCACAACAGATGCCCCAGCATCTCCACCGCCACCGGCTGGGCGGCCTTGTGGTCGATCAGGTCGGGCAGCGGCAAGTCGTAGGGCGGATTGTCCATCTGCTGCTCCATCGCATGCAGATCGGCGGTTTCCGGCGACGGGATGTAGACCGCAAAGAACCCACCCGCAAAGCCATGGGCCAGCATCCGCGGCAGGTCCAGATGCCCCGCACCTTCGCCGTGCAGCCAAAGCCGGTCGCGCTTGTCGCCCGCCGCGGCGATCTTCAGCACGATGTCGTTGTGGCCGTCGAAAACGCGGGTGCGGTCAGGCATGAGTTGGCTCCGGTTGGCGGGGGGCAGGAGGGGACAGTCTTTCGTGTCTGGCAGTCGGGTGCAAGGT
>CAIXBE010000043.1 GCA_903917595.1 uncultured Rhodobacterales bacterium | reverse complement strand
GGCGCTGCTGGCGGGGCCATTGCACTGATCCCTACCCCCTGCTGCTGGTGCCCGGCGCGATGCCTCCGGTGGGAGTATTTTCGCCAAGAGGAAGCTGCAGGGCGGTTTTGGGCCAGGGCGGGTCGATTACATCTTCCGTCATCCAATGGCGAATCCCCGCCGCCCACAGACTTGTGTTGGCATTCCCCCTGCAATCTTGATAGAATCAGCGCTAACGGAGCCGAATAACGGCCCGACCATAAAGAGCAGGCGCAATGGAAACGGATACCCTCGCACTGGCGCAGGAGATTGATTTCTCCATGTTCGCCCTTTTCGCACGCGCGACGCTGACGGTGAAGATCGTCATGCTGATGCTGATGATCATGTCCTTCTGGAGTTGGGCAATCATCATTCAAAAGCACATCATGTTCCGCAAGGCGCGGGCCGAAGCGACGGTGTTTGACCGCGCCTTCTGGTCGGGTGAGCCTTTGGACGAGCTGTTCGAAAAGATCGGCGGCGAACCGCAGGGTCAGTCGGAAAAGATCTTTGCCGCTGGCATGCTGGAGTGGCGGCGCAGCCACAAGCAGGACGGCGGGCTGATCGCGGGTGCGCAGGCGCGGATCGACCGGGCGATGAACGTGGCGATCAGCCGCGAAAGCGAGATTCTGAACCGGGGGCTAAGCTTTCTGGCGACCACGGGGTCAACCGCGACCTTCATCGGGTTGTTCGGCACGGTCTGGGGCATCAAGCACAGCTTTGAACAGATTGCGATCAGCCAGAACACCAGTTTGGCCGTCGTTGCCCCCGGCATCGCCGAGGCGCTGCTGGCCACCGGGGTCGGCCTGATCGCGGCCATTCCGGCGGCAGTTGCCTACAACAAGCTGAACGCCGACATCGACCGCATCCTGGGCGGTTATGACAGTTTTGCCGACGAATTTGCGACCATCCTGTCGCGCCAGTTGGATACCTGAGCCATGGGCGTCGGGGCAGCAAAGTCTGGCGGCAGCGGTGGGCGTGGTCGCCGGCGCGGGGGTCGGTCCGCCGCGATGAGCGAGATCAACATCACGCCGATGGTCGATGTGATGCTGGTCTTGCTGATCATCTTCATGGTGGCAGCACCGATGCTGACGGTGGGTGTCGATGTGAACCTGCCAAAGACCGCAGCCGCAGCCCTGCCGACCGAACAAGAGGAACCGCTGACGGTTTCCATCATGGCGGATGGCCGGTTGGCGATCCAGACCACCGAGGTTGCGGATGGCGAGTTGATCACCAAGCTGCAGGCCATCGCCGCCGAGCGCACGTCGAAGACGATCTTCCTGCGGGCTGACGGGTCGGTGCCCTATGACCGGGTGGCGCAGGTGATGGGTGCCTTGAGTGCGGGCGGCTTTGACGAGGTCGGCTTTGTGCATGACTCCAATGGTCCCGCTTTTGGCGCGGGCCAGGAAAACGGCGGCTGAGACGCGCATGCAGACCGGCACGATCTTTTCCGGGATCGGACATGCAGGGCTGGTCCTGTGGGTCCTGGCCGGGGATTGGCTGTTTCCGCCAACCCCTGCGCCGGAACTGATCACCACGTCCTTTTCGGTGATCTCAAGCGACGAATTTGCCGAAATGCAGGCCGCGGCGGCAGTCCCGTCCGAGGAGAACACGCCGGAAGAACCGGCCGTGGTCGAGGAGCCTGTGGCCGAGGAACCGCCTCCGGTCGAAGAGCCGGTGGTCGAGCCGCCTTTGGTTGAAGAACCGCCGCCGGTCGAGGAACCCCCCGCCGAAGTGATCGAGCCTCCACCGCCGCTGGAGGTGGTTGAGGAAGTCGTGCCCGATGCACCGCCGCCAAGCGACTTGCCGCAGGCCGATACCGAACAGGTGCTGGACTCGGCCTCGACCGACATCAATCCAACGCCCGAGGCCGAAGACATCATCGCCCCCGAACCGGTCGAGGTGGAACCTGAGTTGGCACCCTCGGACACGCCGACGCCTGCGGTCAGCGATGAGGTGACCGAAGCGCCGGTGGTCGAGGAAACCCCGACCGAGGCGACCACGCCCGAAGACACCGCGCCGACGCTGGCCACCGAAGAAACGGTTGTGCAGGACGAAGAGACCGGGATGAAAACCTCGCTGCGGCCAAGATCAAGGCCCGCCGCCGTGGAACCGCCGCCCGAGCCCGATCCGGCAAGTGCCGAGCCTGTGGTTGAACCGGTCGAGGACCCGCCGGAAGAGACGCCGGTTGAACAGCCGGTCGATGATCAGGCGACCGAGGATCTGATCAACGACCTACTGGGCGAACCTTCCGAAGAACCGGTGGCCGAAACCGCTGCCGAATCGGGTGGGCAGGACCTGCCGCAGGGTCCGCCGATGTCGGGCGGCGAAAAGGACGAGGTCCGCAGCGCGATCAACCGGTGCTTCGCAGTCGGCAGTCTGTCGACGGCGGCAACTCGGGTCAGGCTGGAGCTTCGGGTGGAAATGTCGCCGGACGGCAGGCCCGTCACGATAGAGTTGGTCGGGTTCAGCAACGGCGACGAAACAGCGGCCAATCAGGCCTTTCAATATGCCAAACGGGCGGTGATGCGCTCGGTTGATGGCTGCTCGGGGGGGGCTGGCTTGACACTGGACCCCGCCAAATATGGTGAATGGAACGTGATGAACCTGACGTTCGATGCGTCAAAGGTGCTATTGCGGTGACGGATATGAAAGTGGGAACGATGGCTCTGCCGGGAGAAACGACAATGAAGAAACTGGCCCGACTGCTGGCGCTTGCGTTGTGGGGGGCAATGGCTGCGGTGACGCCCGCCAGTGCCGAGCTCAACCTGACAATAGACAGCCCTACGGTCGAGCCGATGCCCATCGCCGTCGCCCCCTTTGTCGATGAGGGCGGGGCGGGCGATTATGCGGCCGAGATCGGGCGGCTGGTGGTTGCCGATCTGGTCGGGACCGGGCTTTTCTACGAGATCCCGGCCGAAGCGCATATCAGCCGGATCAGCGCCTTTGACTCTCCGGTGGCCTTTGCCGACTGGAAGGCGATCAACGCGCAGGCGCTGGTCGTGGGCGCGGTGTCGGTTTCGGGCAACCAGATCACGGTGAAATTCCGGGCCTTCGATGTTTTCTCGGAGGTGCAGGTTGACGGGGCAGCACTACAGTTTGCAGGCACGACCGACGGCTGGCGGCGGATGGCGCACAAGGTCGCCGACGTGATCTATTCCAAGATCACCGGCGAGGGCGGATATTTCGACAGCCGCGTGGTGTTTGTCGCTGAAAGCGGGCCAAAGAACGCGCGGCTGAAACGGCTGGCGGTGATGGATTACGACGGGGCAAACGTGGCCTACCTGACCGATAGCGCCGCCATCGTGATCGCGCCGCGCTTTTCGCCGACCGGCGACCGTATCCTTTACACCAGCTACGAATCCGGGTTTCCCCGCATCACGCTGATGGATGTGGGCAGTCTTGAACGCCGTTCGCTGGACGAACAGGAAGGCACGATGACCTTTGCCCCCCGGTTCAGCCCGGATGGCGGAACCGTGGTCTTCAGTCTGGAGCGTGGCGGCAATACCGACATCTATGCGCTTGCGGTCAGTTCGGGCCAATTGACGCAGCTGACCAATGCGCCCTCGATCGAGACCGCGCCCAGCTTCAGCCCGGATGGCAGCCAGATCGTGTTTGAATCGGACCGCAGCGGCACGCCGCAGATCTATGTCATGCCGGCAAGTGGTGGCGAGGGCACGCGAATCTCGGCTGGCAAGGGGCGCTACGGCACCCCGGTCTGGTCGCCGCGCGGCGATTACATTGCCTTCACCAAGCAGAACGAGGGACGCTTTCACATCGGCGTCATGCGCACCGATGGCGCAGAAGAACGCCTGCTGACCGCCAGCTTCCTGGACGAAGGCCCGACCTGGGCTCCGAACGGGCGCGTGCTGATGTTCACCCGTGAAACCAGCGGCGCGGGCGGGCAGACCAGCCTGTGGTCGGTGGATATCACCGGGCGCAACTTGAAACAGATCGTGACCGAAGGCCCGTCGTCGGACCCGGCCTGGTCGCCGCTTTTGCCGTAATTCGTGATGCGCCGCCGATTCCCTCGGCGGCGCAAAGCTGCTAATGTGACGCCAATCGAGCCAATAAGAAGGAAGAAATCCATGACCATTGCCGCGAAATCCCTGTTGCTGATCGCAGCGCTTGCCCTGTCCGCCTGTAACAATCCCGACCGCTATGGTGCTGGTGGGGCTGGCGGTGCCGATGGCGGGATCGACACGACCGGGCTTGGCGATCCGTCGAACCCGACCTCGATCGCCTATTTCAACCAGACGGTTGGTGACCGGGTGCTGTTCGAGGTCGACCAGTCGACCCTGACCCCCGAAGCTCGCACGGTTCTGTTGGCACAAGCCCAGTGGCTGCTGACCAACGGTGGCTATGCCGCGATCATCGAAGGCCATGCCGACGAACAGGGCACCCGCGAATACAACCTTGCGCTGGGCGCGCGTCGTGCCGCAGCGGTGCAGAACTTCCTGATCAGTCAGGGCGTGCCCGCCAACCGTCTGCGCACCATCAGCTACGGCAAGGAACGCCCGCTTGAGGTTTGTTCGGAAGAAGCCTGCTATGCCAAGAACCGTCGCTCGGTGACGGTGCTGTCGGCCGGCGCCGGGGTCTGACGCGATGCGGCGGCTTGGCCTTGTTCTTGTCCTGTGCCTGCTTCCGGGTCTGAGCCACGCTCAGGACCGGGCGCAGACCCTTGCTGACATCCGCACCGAACTTGCCGCCCTGGCGGCCGAGTTCAACGCGCTGAAGGCCGAGCTTGTCAGCTCTGGTGCCGCCTTGAATGGCAGCGCCGGGGGGGATGCGCTGACACGGATGGACACGATCGAGGCCGAGCTGGCCCGCCTGACCGCCCGCACCGAGGAGGTGGAACTGAAGCTGAACCGCGTGGTTGCCGATGGCACCAACCGGATCGGCGATCTGGAATACCGCTTGTGCGAAGTGACCGAAGGCTGTGACCTTGCCACGCTTGGCGCGACGTCCGTTCTGGGCGGCGATGCTGGTGGCGACGTGATCGCGACCGATCCGCTGCTGGATCCGGCCGCTGGCGACACGGGCGTCCCGGAACTTGCCATGAGCGAACAGGCAGACTTTGACCGGGCCAAGGAGGTGCTCGCCACCGGTGACTTTCCCGGTGCTGCAACGCTCTTTGCGACCTATGCCCAATCCTATCCTGGCGGACCGCTGATCCCCGAGGCGCATTTCCTGCGGGGTCAGGCGTTGACCTCGATGGGCGACACGTCGAACGCGGCGCGGGCCTATCTGGATGCGTTTTCTGCCGCCCCCGAAGGGCCGTTCGCCCCCGAGGCGCTGTTGAAACTGGGCGAAGGGCTGGCCGCGTTGGGTCAGGTCCCCGAGGCCTGCGTAACACTGGGTGAGGTCGGCATCCGCTATCCCGGCCACATGGCCGCGACGCAAGCCACGGTGGCCATGCAGGGGCTGGGGTGCCAGTAGGCGACACGGCGACGCTGGCGGAGGCCCGCCTTTTCGCCCCCGTTAAAGCGGCGCTTCGCGACGCCCCGGCACAAAAGCTGGGGCTGGCCGTCTCTGGTGGCAGCGATTCAATGGCCATGCTGCAATTGTTCGCACGGGAGGGCTGGCAGGTTCAGGTCGCCACCGTCGATCACCGGCTGCGCCCTGAAGCGGCAGAAGAAGCGGTCTTTGTTGCCGGGGTCTGCAGCACCCTTGGCGTCCCGCATACCACGTTGGTCTGGGATCACGGCGCGGTGCAGGGCAACCTGATGCAAGCCGCAAGCGTCGCGCGGTATCGTCTGTTGGCGGATTGGGCCAAGGCCAATGACATCGCACAGGTAGCGCTGGCCCATACCGCCGACGATCAGGCCGAGACGTTCCTGATGGGTCTCTCACGCGCGGCGGGTCTGGACGGGTTGACCGGTATGCGGCCCAGTTTCGACCGTGACGGCGTGACCTTTACCCGCCCGTTCCTGTCAGCCAACCGCGCCGATCTGCGCAGCTTCCTACAGCGCCGGGGGCTGGCATGGGTCGATGATCCGACCAACGACAACGACGCCTATGCCCGGACCCGCGCCCGGCGCGCGTTGCAGCGGTTGAAACCGCTGGGGGTCACGGTCGACCGGCTGGCCACGGTCATCCGCAATCTGGCGCAGGCGCAGGGCGCGTTGTCGGACGCGGTGGACCGCGCGGGCCGCGATACGGTAAGTATGGTTGCGGGCGCGCTTGTCTTCCCGCAAGCGACCTTCGTCGCACATGGGGCCGAGGTCACGCGTCTGCTGCTGCAGTCCATGCTGGGCTGGATGGCAGGTGTAACCCACTCCCCGCGCGCCGACAGCATTGCGAACCTTATCCGTGCGATTGCCGAAGGCCGTGATGCCACGCTTGCCGGCTGCCGGTTCCGGCATCGCAACGGCAGCTATACCATGACGCGTGAGGCGCGGGCGGTGGGCGGGGCGGTCGCGCCGGATGCCCTGTGGGACGGGCGCTGGCGCGTCACCGGGCCAGCCCCTGCCGGTGCAAGTCTAGCCGCGCTTGGGGCCGAGGGCCTGCGAGCCTTGCCCGACTGGCGCGTGACCGGTCTGCCACGTGACGTGCTGATGGTCTCCCCGGCAATCTGGCAGGGCGATACGCTGGTTGCGGCCCCCTTGGCAGCACCACAACCGGGGTGGACTGCGACACTTGACCCGTCATTGCCCCTTTTCGGACTATAGCGGTTTGCCTTCAATCTGAATCAGATTGAAGGCAAACCAAGACATCCAATCGGCCGGGAATGTTGCGTTTCGCATTTGAACCGGTTCACCGGTTCAAAAGCAAAACGCTTTATCGCATTGAACCCGGCCGCCAAACGCTTATCTTGGGACAGAAGGCCGCCGCCCTGACCGGGCTTGCGGATCAAACAGGAGATGCCTTGTGGGCAATGCGCGCAATATCGCTTTCTGGGTCGTGCTGCTGATCCTTCTGATGGCTCTGTTCCAACTGTTTTCCGGCGGACAGACCACGATGGCATCACAGACGCTCAGCTATTCCGAATTCCGGGATCGGGTAGACGCCGGTTCGGTTTCAGCCGTAACGCTTGACGGCGAACAACTGATCATCAAGACCAGTGATGGTGCCACCTTCGTCGCGATCAAGCCCCCGGGCGATACGGTGACCGAAAACCTGACCAATGACCTGATCGCCAAAGGGATCAAGGTTCAGGCCGAACCGCAGGCACAATCTGGGATCATGTCGGTGCTGATGACCTTCCTGCCGTTCCTTTTGCTGATCGGCGTCTGGATCTTCTTCATGAACCGGATGCAGGGCGGCGGCAAAGGCGGGGCGATG
>CAIXBE010000042.1 GCA_903917595.1 uncultured Rhodobacterales bacterium | reverse complement strand
GGCGGCTTTGCGGCGGCGGGGGATCTGGTCTTGTGGCAGGCGCTGCTGGCCGCAGCCGCAGGTGGCATCGCCGGGGATCAGCTTGGCTACTGGTCAGGGCGCGGCTTTGGGGCGGCCTTCCTTGCGCGCTTGCGCAAGGACCCCGCTCGCGACCGGCTAATGGCCAAGGCCGATGCTTTCATGGACCGGCGGGGGCTGGTGGCCATTTTCCTGTCGCGCTGGCTTGCCAGCCCGCTGGGGCCTTGGGTCAACCTTGTCGCCGGCAGTTCGGGCTATACTTGGGTTCGCTTTACCCTGGTGGCCGTGGCGGGCGAAGTGGTCTGGGCCAGACTCAATGTCGGCACCGGCTACGGCTTTGCCGGGAACGTCGAGGCCGCAAGTGCGGCGCTGGGGTCCGCGCTTGGCATGATCGGCGGCGCGGCGGCGGTTCTTGTGCTGGGCTACTGGCTTTTCACCTCCCCTCACGGCAAGGCCGCTTTGCAGAGCAGCGGCGACTGACTATGTTCAGCCGATGACCAAGTTCTTGCCTCTGCTGCTGGCCGTCGGCTACGCCATCCTGATGATGCGCTTTTCGGTCTGGCGCACCAAAAAGATGCTGGACGCACGGTCACAACCCCTGACCGACCCTTCGGTAACAAGGCTGGCCGATGCCATGGCGCGCGCGATGGACCTGCCCGAGATCAAGGTCAGCGTGTTCGAGGTCGAGCCGGTCAATGGTCTTGCCGCCCCGGACGGGCGCATCTTCCTGACGCGCGGTTTTCTGAACCGAAAGATGCGCGGCGAGGTGACGGCCGAGGAACTGGCATCCGTCATTGCGCATGAGTTGGGCCATGTCGCCCTTGGCCACATGCGGCGGCGGATGATCGACTTTACCGGCCAAAACGCGGTCTTCGTGCTGCTGTCGGCGGTGTTGAACCGGTTCCTGCCCTTTGTCGGCATCTGGCTGGCCAACCTGATTTCGACCGCGCTGATGGCGCGGCTGTCGCGGCGCGACGAGTTCGAGGCGGATGCCTATGCCACCGCGCTGCTGATCAAGTCCGGGATCGGGACCGAGCCGCAAAAGTCGCTGTTTCGCAAACTGGGCGCGCTGACCGCGAACCGTGGCGAAGGGATCCCGGCGTGGTTGCTTAGCCACCCGAAAACAGACGAGCGCATCGCCGCGATCGAGGCGAATGAGGCGCGCTGGCAAGTGAAGGACCAAATTTCTTAAGCAGGAAATTTGTCAAAATCCTTACTTAAGGATTTTGGTCCAAGCCCCCCAGCGCCTTGCCCAGCCGGAACAGTCGCGCGCGCTTAAGCAGCGATTTCAACGCTTGCGGCTGGCCCGATATCGCCTCGGCCTTGGTCCGCACCACCTCAATGACCCGCGCCATGGCTTCAGGATCGCGCGATTGCAGCTCCCACAGGAACCCGTCCGGGTCGCGCCGGGTGATGCATTCGGCGGCCAGCACATGACCCGGAAAGTCCTGCGCGTTGAAGGTGATGATCGCGTCGGCCCCGGCAGCAATCGCGGTGGCAAGGACATGCAGATCATTGGGGTCGGGCAGAACCAGCCGCGCTTCGATATCGGTGCGCTCGCGGATCACGGCGCGGGGGAAAGCGGCGCGCAAGGCGGCGGCTTCACCTTCGGCTATCACCGGGGCGACCGGGCCAAGCTTGGCCGTGGCCAGCACCCATTCGCGCAGGATGCGCTCGGAAAAGACCGGCTGGTACAGGCCTGCCTCTGCCGCGCCCTGCAGGATTTCGCGCAGGACAGTCGGGAACAGCACGCAGGCGTCAAGAACCGCCTTCATCGCCGCTTATCCGACCTGCCCGGCGTCTTCGCTGACCCAAGCGAGAAGCGCCCGCAAGGGAGCGCCAAGCGGCCCGTCATCCGTCCAGCCGGAAGGCCAGCGCCTTGAGATACGAGCTTTCAGCCAGCTGCGGCAGGACCGGATGGTCCGGCCCGGCAAAGCCGGTATGCACCAGTTGCCCCCGCCGTCCGCCGCGCCCGATGCCGCGCGCGCTGGCGTTGCGGAACGCCTGCAGGTCGGCGGCATGGCTGCAGGAACACAAGACCAGATAGCCCCCCGGCGCCACCAGAGGTGCTGCCAGCCGCGCCAACCGCTCATAGGCGCGCAGGCCCGCCTCCAGTGCCGGTTTGGCGGGTGCAAAGGCCGGCGGATCGCAGATCACCAGATCAAACTGCGCCCCTTCGATGCCCAGAGCTTCCAGCACCTCAAAGGCATCGCCTTGCCGGGTCAGAAGTCGGTCGGCAAAGCCCGAAGCCTCGGCTCCCTGCCCCGCCAGCGCCAGTGCGGCAGGCGAAGCATCGACAGCAAGCGCACTGGTCGCCCCCTGCGCCAGCGCCGCCAGGGCAAAGCCGCCGACATGGGCAAAGACATCGAGCACCCGCGCGCCCTTAGCCAGACGGGCGGCAAAGGCGTGGTTTTCGCGCTGGTCAAGGAAGATCCCGGTCTTCTGCCCACCCATCACGTCGGCCAGATAGATCGCCCCGTTCATCGGCACCCGCACCGGCCCTTGCGGTGCGGTGCCGTGGACTACAGTCATCTCTTCGGCCAGCCCCTCAAGGCCCCGCACGCGGCCAAGGCCGTTCTTGATCACGGTCGAAACCCCGGTCACCGCCACCAGCGCTGCGACCAGCGGCCCCATCGCCGCCTCCGCCCAGGCGGCATTCGGCTGCACCACGGCGATATCGCCAAAGCGGTCGATCACCACACCGGGCAACCCGTCAGCCTCGGCATGGACCAGCCGATAGCAGGGCTGATCATACAGCCGCGCGCGGTGAGCCAATGCACGGGCAATCCGGCCTTCAAACCAGGCCTGATCAATCACCGCCGCCGGATCGCGGTCCAGCATCCGGGCGATGATCTTCGATTTCGTGTTGACCGTCACCAGACCCAGCGGACGACGCTCGCCATCCTCCAGCACCGCCAGCGCACCAAGGGCCAGCCCTTGAGTGCGCCGGTCGGTCACCAGCTCATCTGCATATATCCATGGGAATCCATGCCGGATCGCCCGCGCCTCGGCCTTGGGCCGCAGCCGCACCACCGGGCGTCCGTCATAATCCGCAGCCAAGCCGGGCGTCGCCATATCATCTTGCGTCATCGTGAACCTTTCCGGACCAAGCGGGATCGCATGCCCATAGCCGCTTTCGACGCCGCCCGGAAGGTGCCGATCACCAAAGCCTGCTTCAGTTCTGGCGGCATCGCGATGTTGGAGCTGGCATAAAGATAGTCGTCCTGTCCCTTCATCTCACCAGTCAGGACGGGAACGGGCAGGCAGGCCGCAAGTGCAAAGGCATTCAGGCGCATCGAACCTCTCCCTTCCTCAACGTGCAAGTCAAGGATCCGCCATCCCCGCTTGCATCGCAACCTGCAACACGGGACATTAGAGTAAGGATTTTCCCGCGGTGCCCCGCATCAGGTCGGTTTTGCAAACCGCTGCGCAATCGGGTTGTTAGCGCTAACGGAAACTGCTATACGCCCGGCCAGCCACAATAAGCGAGAACGTGCAATGTCGATCCATCCCAGCATAGCGCGCGTCACCGACCGCATACGGGCCCGGTCGCAGGATAGCCGCGCCAGCTATCTTGAAAGGCTGGCCGGGGCGGTGGCAAAAGGCCCGGTCCGCGCGCATCTGTCTTGCGGCAATCAGGCGCATGCCTATGCGGCGATGGGGGCTGCCAAGGACGATCTGGCCGCCGCCCGCGTGCCCAACATCGGCATCGTGACCGCCTACAACGACATGCTGTCGGCCCATCAGCCCTATGAACGCTACCCCGATCTGATCCGCGCGGCCGCCGCCCGTGCCGGGGCCACGGCGCAGGTCGCAGGCGGGGTTCCGGCGATGTGCGACGGGGTCACCCAAGGCCAGCCGGGGATGGAACTGTCGCTCTTTTCACGCGATGTCATCGCACTGGCGGCCGGAGTGGCGCTTTCCCACAACTGCTTTGACGCCAGCGTCTACCTTGGTGTCTGCGACAAGATCGTGCCCGGCCTGATCATGGCAGCGGCGACCTTCGGCCATATCCCGGCGGTCTTCGTGCCCGCGGGCCCAATGCCGTCGGGCATCCCGAACGACGAAAAATCCCGCATCCGCAACGCCTTTGCCGAAGGCCGCGCAACGCGCGAAGAACTGATGGCGGCCGAAATGGCCAGCTACCACGGCCCCGGCACCTGCACCTTTTACGGCACCGCCAACACCAACCAGATGCTGATGGAGGTGATGGGCCTCCACCTGCCCGGTGCCAGCTTCGTCAACCCCGGCACCCCCTTGCGCGACGCGCTGACCCTTGCCGCGATCGAGCGTGCCGTCGCGATCACCGCGCTTGGCAACGATTTCCGCCCGGCAGGCGAGATCCTGGACGAACGCGCCTACGTCAACGGCATCGTCGGCCTGATGGCGACGGGGGGGTCCACCAACCTCGTCATCCACCTGCCCGCCATGGCACGGGCAAGCGGCGTGATCCTTGACCTGCAGGACTTTGCCGATCTGTCCGAAGCCGTCCCGCTGATGGCCAAGGTCTACCCGAACGGTCTGGCCGACGTGAACCATTTCCATGCCGCCGGAGGCCTGCAGTTCCTGATCGGCCAGCTTCTGGATGCGGGACTTCTGCACCCCGACGCCAAGACCGTGGCGGGCGAAGGGCTGGCGGCTTACCGGCAGGAACCGGTGCTGGAAGATGGCCGCCTTGGCTGGCGCGACGGGGCGAAAGCCTCGCTGAACGACCGGATATTGCGGCCCGTGTCGGACCCTTTCGCCGCACAAGGGGGTCTCAAGCAGTTGTCCGGCAACCTCGGGCGCGGTGTGATCAAGATCTCGGCCGTGGCCCCCGAACGCCGTGTGATCGAGGCCCCGGTCCGGGTCTTCCACAGCCAGACCGCCGTGAAAGCCGCGTTCAAGGCGGGTGAATTCACCACCGACACCGTGGTCGTCGTCCGCTTTCAAGGCCCGCAAGCCAACGGCATGCCCGAACTGCATTCGCTGACCCCGACGCTGTCGATCTTGCAGGACCGAGGGCTGCGTGTAGCACTGGTCACCGACGGGCGGATGTCAGGGGCCAGCGGCAAGGTGCCCGCAGCGATCCACGTCTCGCCCGAGGCTGCCGTTGGCGGCCCCCTTGCCCGGCTTCGCGATGGTGACATCCTGCGGCTGGACGCGGTCGCGGGCACCCTGACCGTGCTGGCCGACGACTTCGACAGCCGCACGCCCGTCACCGCCGATCTTTCCGCCAACGAACACGGGATCGGTCGCGAGCTTTTCGCCGCCTTCCGCCGCAACGTCGGCGCCGCTGATACCGGGGCCGCGGTGGTTCTGTGACCGCACCTATGACCTGACTTTTCGCCTCCGGCGGGAGTATTTGTGAAAAGAGCAAATCCATCTTGCAGATTGCTCTTTTGAAAAATACTCCCGCCGGAGGCACCTGACCTAATCACCTGCATGCCCTTGCAGGACTGGGAGACCCCGATGACACCCGCTGACCAATCCCATGAAGCCGCCCGCATCTGCCGCTTGGCCCCGGTTATCCCGGTCTTGGTGATCGACGATCTGGCCCATGCCGCCCCTCTGGCCCGGGCCTTGGTCGCGGGTGGTCTGCCCGCGCTGGAGGTGACCTTGCGCACGTCTTGCGCGCTGGAGGCGATCCGCGCCATGGCCGAGGTGCCGGGCGGTGTCGTGGGCGCGGGCACGCTTTTGACGCCCGCCGACGTCAAGGCCGCCAAGGCGGCGGGGGCCACCTTCGGCGTCTCGCCGGGTGCGACCGACCGGATCATTGCGGCCTGCGAGGATGAAGGCCTGCCGCTTTTGCCCGGTGCCGCCACTGCGTCGGAAATCATGGCGCTGCTGGAAAAGGGCTATACCGTCCAAAAGTTCTTCCCGGCCGAACAGGCGGGCGGGGCGGCTTACCTGAAATCCATCGGCAGCCCGATCCCGCAAGTCAGTTTCTGCCCGACCGGTGGCATCAGCCTGAAACTGGCCCCCGACTATCTGGCCCTGAAGACCATTCTTTGCGTTGGCGGCAGCTGGGTTGCCCCCAAGGACGCCATGGCGCGGGGCGACTGGACCGAAATCACCCGGCTGGCCCGCGAAGCGTCACTTCTTTCCCGCGCAAGCTGACCAAAGCCAAGCGAAACGGTCAGTCCCCGCTGCCCAGCCGTCCCGCGCGTCCGCCGCGACGCTGCGCGGTTGCGGGCGCCGCAAGCCCTTCGGTCAGCACCGCATTCATCGGGTGGTCAGGGGCCAAGCGTGCATAGGTGGCGATCAGAACCCGCACCGCATCGGGCACCGACCGCTCGTTCGGGATCGACAACGCCCAGTCCAGAAAGATCGACCGGCATTCGCCCGCCGTGATCCCGTCGATGCGGTAGCTTTCCCGCACCAGCCCTTTCGGGTCCGCTTCAGTCAGATTCATCGCCCGTCTCCCCATCCTTAAGATCACCCACCAGCCGCGTGACTGCAGCCTCGGCGCCCTGCACCACGTGCGCAATCTCGGCCGCAAGCGTGGCCTCGTCCGACGCCCCGGTCTCCCGCAGCACGAAGGCGCGCGCGCCCTGCCCCAGAGCGCCCACATCCAGCACCCCGTCGGTCAAAAGCCGCCCAGCCGCATGCAGCCGCCACAGCAGTCTGTAGCCGGTCAGCAGCGCTTGCGCGTCCGTTTCCGGCAGGATGCGTCCCGCCCCCGCCGCAATCTGGCGTTCAACGCCGCGCACGGGCGATCCGGCGATCAGAGCCACGGTCTGCGCGCCAAGCTCGATGTCCATGATCCGGCCCGCACCGTTCTTCGCGTCCCAGCCGCCTTGCGCAGGCTTCGCTTCCTGCACGCGAACACGCATGGACGCCACATCAGCGCGCACCGCAGCACCCTGCCCCTTCAGCGTCAGAATCTCTCGGCGCAAAGCCTCGACCTCGCCCGCCAGAGTCGCCTCCCCGGCCAGCACCCGCGCCCGGGTCAGCGCCAGATGTTCCCAGGTCCAGGCCTCATGCTCCTGATAAGTGCGAAAGCTGGCCAGACTGGTCGCAACCGGCCCTTGCCGACCCGAAGGGCGCAACCGCATGTCAACCTCGTATAACCGCCCCTCGGGCATCTGCGCGGTCAATGCAGTCACCAGCGCTTGTGTCAGCCGGGCGTAATAAGGCCGCGCTGCCAGCGGGCGCGGGCCATCCGACACCTCGACCCCTTGCGGATCATAGATGACGATCAGGTCAAGGTCGGACCCGGCATTCAGCCGCGCCGCCCCCATCGACCCCATGCCCAAAACCACCGCCCCCCGGCCCGGCATCGGTCCGTGCTTACGAGCGAAATCCGCCACCACCGTGTCCCAGATCACCGCGACCACCGCTTCGGCAAGGTCGGAATACTGCTTGCCCGCCTCGAACCCGTCGATCAACCCGCGCAAATGGTGCACGCCGATGCGGAAATGCCATTCCTTCATCCAGCGCCGCGCCTCGTTCAGCCGCGCCTCATAGTCGCCCGCCTGTGCCAGCCGCCCGTCCAGTTCCGACCGCAACGCCGCAAGCCCTGGCCAGGCGCCCCAGAAGCTGCCGCCGATCACCCCGTCAAGCACCGAGGCATTCCGCGCCAGATGCCGCGCAAGGCCGGGGGCAGACCCGGCGATGTCGACGATCAGTTCGATCAGCGTCGGGTTCGCCTCGAACAACGAGAAGATCTGCACCCCCGCCGGCAGGCCTTGCAGAAACCCGTCCAGCGCCACCAGCGTCTCATCCGGGTTCGCAGTCCGTGACAACTCACGCAACAACCGGGGCCGAAGCCGCCGGAAAATCGCCTGCGCCCGATCTGACCGCAGCGCGGGATACGACTGCCAGCCCTTGGTGATCGCCTGCGCCGCCTCGGACAACTCCGGCCCCTCCTCAGCCTGCCCGGGGGCGAAAAAGCCTTCGGTCAGCCGATCGGTGCGGTGCAGCCGGTCCAAGAGGTCACGGCGGAAATCTGCCTCGATCTGGCCGGAGAAGGCGGCAATACGCGCAACACCCTCGGCCGTGACCGGCATGGAATGGGTCTGCGCATCGTTCACCATCTGCAACCGATGCTCCAACTCGCGGTGCGCGCGGTAAAGCGTGGTCAGGTCCGTGGCCACCTCCTCCGGCACCCAGCCTTTTGCGGCCAGTGCGGCAAGCCCACCGACGGTCGAGCGGTCCCGCAGGCTGGCATCGCGGCCCCCGGCGATCAGTTGGCGGGTCTGGGTAAAGAACTCGATCTCGCGGATGCCGCCCGCTCCCAGCTTCATGTTGTGCCCTTCGACCGTGATCGGGCCGTGCAGGCGACGGTGGTCGCGGATACGCAGCCGCATGTCATGGGCGTCCTGAATTGCGACGAAATCCAGATGCTTGCGCCAGACAAAGGGCGTCAGCCCCTTCAGGAACCGGTCGCCTGCCGCCAGATCGCCGCCACAGGGTCGCGCCTTGATATAGGCCGCACGCTCCCAGGTCCGGCCCTCGGCCTCGTAATAGGCCTCGGCGCCGGCCATCGACAGGCAGACCGGAGTAACACTGGCATCTGGCCGCAAACGCAGGTCGGTGCGAAAGACATAGCCGTCGGTGGCATCCGACAGGATCGCGGTCATCCGCCGCGCCACCTTGATGAAGGACGCCCGCGCCTCGTGCTCCACGCCCGGATAGCGGGTTTCGTCAAACAGACAGATCAGATCGATGTCAGACGAATAGTTCAACTCGCCTGCCCCCAT
This sequence comes from uncultured Rhodobacterales bacterium, assembly GCA_903917595.1. Classification (GTDB taxonomy): domain Bacteria; phylum Pseudomonadota; class Alphaproteobacteria; order Rhodobacterales; family Rhodobacteraceae; genus Tabrizicola; species Tabrizicola rara. The sequence goes on along the minus strand of CAIXBE010000042.1, from coordinate 12,011 downwards.
CTTGCCCATGGCAAGCGCGACCATCCCCCCCGCCGTGGCCGCATCGTCTGGCCCCGCTCCCGGCAATTTGCCCCGGCGAATTTCCTCGGCCACCTGCGTGGTCAGCGCCAGATGCACCGCCCGGTCCGCAAGCCGGGTCAAGGCACCCGTCACCACCTCCAGCGGCCAGACCCCGCCCAGATCGCAGAGCCCGGCGATCAGCGCCACCCGCCGCTTGGCCTGCCGCAGCGCCAAAGCCAGCCCGTCGGGTGCAACCTCGTCCAGCCCGCCAAGCACCGCATCAAGTTCCGCCTCGGGGTTGGCCAGTCCTTGCGCCAACCAATCCACCTCCCGCAGCATCAACCCCCGAAGGTAGGGGCTGCACCCCGCCGTCGCCGTGACCAGCGCCATGATCTCGTGCCCAAGATCGGGAACGTCAGCCCGGATGTCGGCAGCGGCAGCGACGTCGAACGGGATCGGAAGGCGGGTGATGCGGCTGGAAAATGTCATGGGACAACCTTGCGCCAGCCTGCCCCGAAGGGTCAACCACCGCCAGACACAACCCCACCTGCCACATTCCTCTTGGGCCAAATACTCCCTGCGCGGAGCGCAATCCCAAGCCGGCTGCGCACCTTCGCGCAGAGGCGAGACAAAAGGTCTTCGCGCGGAACGCGCTCAATCTCCCACCCGCGACCGGGGCGATCCGCCGACGATGTAAAATACTTTCACATGGCCCTTGCGCATGGGCCCTCGAACACGCATCTTGGTTCATGTGAAAGACATTCACATACGCTTCAACCTGGAGACCCGCCCATGCACAGCACCTACGATACCGCCCGGCCTGGCGGGATCCGTTCAACCTTTCGCCGTGGCGAAGGCTGGCTTGACCAGCGCGGCAAATGGGCCTGGATCGCCGCCACGGTCCTTGGCTTCATCCTGTTCTGGCCTGTCGGCCTTGCCCTTCTGGCCTACATGATCTGGGGAAAACGCATGTTCCGTTCTGCTTGCAACCACCGCCATACCGAGCAGAGCGCCGCCGACCGGTCCTGGGGCCACCACGGCTTTCGCGCCGCACAAGCCTCGGGCAACCACGCTTTTGACAGCTACAAGACCAAGGCCCTGCGCCAGCTTGAAGACGAACAAGAGGCCTTCGATGCCTTCCTGCAGCGGCTGCGCAACTCCAAGGACAAGTCCGAGTTCGACGCCTTCATGGAAGAACGCGCCCGCGCCACCACTGCTCAGGACGAGGCAGCAGCCGCCCCGGCAGATATGCCCAAGTCTGATACCGGCGCACGCCCCGGCGAATACTGATCACGACTTCGGCCTATGGTCCAATTTTCGCCCCATCCCGGCAGACCGCCGGGGTGGGGTTTTGCATCTTGAACCAGTGTTGCAAAGCGCGCTTGGCGTCCGGGCTTTGGCTTGCTAGGCTAAGCGCCAAACAACCAGCGACCCCCCATGCGCCACTCGCTTCCCCTGACCCCGCAGTTCTATGTGACGGCTCCCCAACCCTGCCCTTATCTTCCGGGCCGGATGGAGCGGAAGCTTTTCACCGCCTTGCAGGGCGACCATGCGCAAAAGCTGAATGATGCCCTGTCCAAGCAGGGCTTCCGTCGCAGCCAGAACGTCCTTTATCGCCCCTCCTGCACCGAATGCTCGGCGTGCCTCTCCGCCCGGATCAGGGTGGCTGATTTCACCCCATCCCGCACGCAAAAGCGCATCCTGAAACGCAGCGATCATCTGCGGCGCAACGCGACAAGCCCTTGGGCCACTGAAGACCAGTTCGCGCTTTTCCGGCGTTATCTTGACGACCGCCACGCCGATGGCGGCATGGCCGACATGGATATCTTCGAATTCGCCGCGATGATCGAGGAAACTCCGATCAAATCCCGCGTCATCGAATACTCCCGCCCGTCGAACGCGGGAGAGCGTGGCCGCCCCCTGGCCGGGGTCTGCCTGACCGATGTCTTTGATGACGGGTTGTCGATGGTATACAGCTTTTATGACCCTGACCTTTCCGGCCTAAGCCTTGGGACCTATGTGATCCTTGACCACATCGCCATCGCGCGTGAGGCCGGTCTGCCCTATGTCTACCTTGGCTACTGGGTGCCCGGCAGCCGCAAGATGGGCTACAAGTCGGGGTTTTCCGGGCTTGAGATCTACAAGGCCGGGTCTTGGCAACCAATGGGCGACGCCGCCGACCACGGCGCGGACCTGCATCCCCTGTCGGTCGATCCGATCGCCGAGCAGGTGGCGCGGATCAGCCTGCCCGACACCCGGCTGTAAGGGATGGGTGCCCGCATTTCGGCCCTTGCGGTGGTGGTCCCCGACTATGATGCGGCCATTGCGTTTTATGTGGGTGCCTTAGGCTTTCGTCTGACCGAAAACATCGACCAGGGCCACAAGCGCTGGGTGACGGTCGAACCCCCGGGCGGCGGCGCGCGACTGGTGCTGGCCCGCGCTGAAGGTCCGGCTCAGACCTCCGCCATTGGCCATCAGGCGGGCGGGCGGGTGTTCCTGTTCCTGTCCACCGACGATTTCGCCCGCGACCATGCCGCGATGCTGGCGGCGGGAGTGACATTCGAGGAAGCGCCCCGGCATGAACCCTACGGCTCGGTCGCCGTCTGGCGTGACCCGTTCGGCAACCGCTGGGACCTGATCGGCCCGGCACCGCCCGGCTGACGGCATCCGCCGCGCGCGGATGGGTAACTTGCGGTAACATTCGCCGTGCCTTATGTCTTGTCCAGCAAGCGCAGGCCGACCATGACCGCCAAGAACCGCACCCAGCATCCGTCCTGCGCGCTGTCGCATTGCATGGCGCTGATCGGCGGGGCGTGGACGCCCAACATCCTGTGGTATCTGTCGCACGGCCCGCGCCGCTTTTCGGAACTGCGCAGCGATATTCCGTTGGTGTCGGCCAAGGTCCTGACCCAGCGCCTGCGCGAGTTGGAGTCCCACGGGGTCCTATCGCGCGCAGTCCTTGGCACCTCGCCGCCTGCGGTGGAATACGCACTGACCGACCTTGGGACCCGCTTCATCCCAGTGATCAATGCCATCGCCGAGGTCGGGCAAGACCTGCGCGACAACCCGTCCGACTGAGCCCCAACCTTTCCCGTTTTGCAAGCTTTGACAAAACCGAAAGATCGCTTAGCCTTGCCCCAAGCACGCCGGATAACCGGTAGCAACCCAAGGGGAGGGGATTGGCATGCGCGGGCTGTTATCCGTCGCGCGCGGCATTGACCGCGTGACCGCATTCATCGGGCGCTCCGTGATGTGGCTGATCCTGCTGGCCGTCGTTGTAAGTTCCGGCAATGCGATCATCCGCAAGATTGCGCCGCAGTTTGCGTCCAATGCCTGGCTGGAGCTGCAATGGTATCTCTTCGGAGCTGCCTTCATGGGGGCGGCGGCCTATACGCTCCAGCAAAACGAACACATCCGCATCGACATCTTTTACGGCACCCGCACAAGGCGCACCCAGCACCTGATCGACCTGTTCGGGCATGTGTTCTTTACCCTGCCCTTTGTCGCCCTGATGTCGTGGCTGTTGGTCCCCTACGCCTGGGAGGCGTTCCAGTCGGGTCAAGGCTCGGGCAATGCCAGCGGGTTGATCATATGGCCGGCACGGGCAGTTCTGGCGGCCGGGTTTCTGTTGCTGGTCATCCAGGTGATTTCCGAAATCATCAAGAAAATCGCAGTTATGACCGGCGACATGGAGGACCCCCACCCCTTCATCTCGGCGCATGAGGCGGCAGAACTTGAGGGCGCGCAACTGGCCGCGACGGTCGCAAAACTGGCCGAAGGGGACAAACGCTGATGCTGGAACTTATCGCGCAGAACATGGCCCCGATCATGTTCGCCTCGTTGATCATCTTCCTTTTGCTGGGCTATCCGGTCGCCTTCTCGCTGGCCGCCAACGGTATGTTCTTTTTCGCCATCGGCGTCTGGCTTGCGCCTTGGTCGCAAGGCACGATCACACTTGACTGGTCGCTGATCGGCATCATGCCGCAACGGTTATGGGGGACGATGTCAAACGACACGTTGCTGGCCATTCCGTTCTTTACCTTCATGGGGATTGTCCTTGAACGATCCGGCATGGCCGAAGACCTGCTGGACACCGTCGGCCAGTTGTTCGGCCCGATCCGGGGCGGGCTTGCCTATGCGGTGATCATTGTCGGCGCGCTGCTGGCCGCCACCACCGGGGTTGTGGCCGCATCGGTCATCGCCATGGGGCTGATCTCGCTGCCGATCATGCTGCGCTATGGCTATGACCGGCGGGTGGCCGCCGGGGTCATCGCGGCCTCGGGCACCTTGGCGCAGATCATCCCGCCGTCGCTGGTGCTGATCGTGCTGGCTGACCAGTTGGGCAAGTCGGTCGGCGACATGTACAAGGGCGCGATGATGCCGGGGCTGGTGCTGACCAGCCTCTATATCCTTTACATCTTCGCGGTCTCGATCCTGCGCCCGAACTGGGTGCCTGCCCTGCCGGTCGAGGCGCGGACGCTGGGGTCTGGCGTTACCTCGCTTCTGGTCGCCATCGCAGGCTGCATTGCCATCGGTTACGGTGCGCATGTCTGGCTTTACCCGACGCAAGGGGCCAACGCCGACATATTGGGGGCCACCGTCGGGGTGCTGGTGATCTATCTGGTCGCCATCACTGACAAGGGGATGAAACTGGGCCTGATGTCGCGTCTGGCGCAGCAGTTCATCATCGTGCTGATCCCGCCCCTGGCGCTGATCTTTCTGGTCCTTGGCACCATCTTTCTTGGCATCGCCACCCCCACCGAAGGCGGAGCCATGGGCGCGCTGGGGGCCATGGTACTGGCGGCGATGAAGGGGCGATTCAATTATTCCGTCATCAGTCAGGCGCTGGCCTCGACCACGCGACTGTCGGCGTTCGTGATGTTCATTCTGGTCGGCGCGCGGATGTTCTCTCTCGCCTTTTACGGGGTGAACGGACAGATCTGGGTCGAACACCTGCTGGTCGGACTGCCGGGCGGACAGACCGGGTTCCTGATCATCGTTTCGCTGATCGTGTTCCTGTTGGCCTTTTTCCTCGACTTCTTCGAGCTGGCCTTCATCATCGTGCCCCTGCTGGTCGCCCCGGCCGTGGCACTGGACATCGACCTGATCTGGTTCGGTGTCATCCTTGCGGTCAACATGCAGACCTCGTTCATGCACCCGCCGTTCGGCTTTGCGCTGTTCTACCTGCGATCCGTCGCGCCGCGCGGGCCTTACAACGACAAGCTGACTGGAGAGCGGATGGCAGGCGTGTCCACCGGGCAGATTTATTGGGGGGCGGTGCCGTTCGTGGTCATTCAGGTGGCGATGATCGGCATCACCATCGCCTTCCCGCAGATGGTCATGCATTACAAGGGCGTGGTGGTGGACCCGTCCACCGTCACCATCGAGATCCCTGCCCTGCAGACCCTGACCGCGCCGGGAGGCACCACGCTGGGCGCACCCGTCCTTGGGGCACCTGTGGTCAGCCCTTAGCCTGATGCCGCGTGCCATCGTCCTTGGCGGCTACGGACTGATCGGCTCGGCTTGCGCTTTGGCGCTGGTCGAGGCCGGGTTTCAAGTTACCGGCATCGGGCGCTCGGCCAGTGCCGCCCGATCCGCCGATCCCCGTATCACCTGGGTGATCCGTGACATACTGACGCTAACGCTTGGGGAATGGCGAAACCTGCTTGGCGGGGTCGATGTCGTGGTCAATGCCGCCGGAGCCTTGCAGGACGGCGGCCGCGATGATCTGGAAGGGGTCCATGTCCGGGCAGTCGCCACCTTGACCGAGGCCGCCGCAGGCTTGCCCCTGCGCATCATCCAGATTTCCGCCGCCGGAGTGTCGCCCGACGCCTCCACCCGCTTTCTCCGCACCAAGGCGGCGGGCGACGCGGTCATCGCCCGCACGGCCCACGACTGGGTCATCCTGCGCCCCACCCTGGTCCTTGCGCGCGACGCCTATGGCGGCACCGCCCTTCTGCGCGCCACCGCCGCGCTGCCCGGCATTCTGCCTGTGGTCCTGCCCATGACGCGCATCCAGAGCGTCCACATTGACGACCTCGCCGCCGCCGTGGTCATGGCCGCGCAAGGCCTTATCCCTTCGTGCACCATCGCCGACCTGACCGAGGCTGACAGCCATAGCCTGCCCGACCTAACGCTGGCGCTTCGCCAATGGCTTGGCCTGCCCGCGCCCCGCTTTCGCCCCCGCCTGCCCCGCTGGCTTCTTTCGCTTGTCGGTCCCGCAGCCGATGCGCTTGGCCATCTTGGCTGGCGCTCCCCTTTGCGGACCACCGCCCTGACCGCCCTTTCGGACGGCATCCAGGGCGACCCGGACCGATGGCTTTCTGCTGGCGGCACCCCCTGCCGGCCGCTCGCCGAAACGCTCGCCTCGATGCCAGCCACCAAGGCCGACCGCCTTGCCGCCCGCGCCTACTTCGCGCTCCCCCTCGCCATCGCGACACTCGCGCTGTTCTGGACGCTGTCTGGCCTCATCACCCTCGCCGCCCCCGAAACCGCTGAAGCCATCCTGACCAGCCGCGGCACAGATGAGGGGCTGGCCTCTCACCTTGTCCGCTGGGGGGCCCTTGCCGACATTGTCCTTGGCCTGCTTGTCCTTTGGCGCCCAAAGACCGCAGAGGCCGCCCTTGGCATGGTCGCCCTTTCCGCCGCCTATCTGGCCGGCAGCCTTGTCACCGCGCCCGACCTTTGGGCGGATCCGCTTGGCCCGATGCTCAAGGTTCTGCCCGGCATGGTGCTGGCCCTTTGGGTCTGGCTGTTTCTGGAGGACCGATGATCCACGATCTCCTCCTGTTCGCCCATGTGATCGGTGCCTGCGTGCTTCTGGGCACCGGGGCGGGCATCGCCTTTTTCATGGTCGCATCACACCAAAGCCGCGACGCAGCACTTGTCGCCCATGTCGCCGGGATCGTGGTTCTGGCTGACATGCTTTTCACCGCCACCGCCGCAATTTTGCAGCCGGTCACCGGCTTCTTTCTTGCCCGGCAGGCAGGCTGGCCCCTGACCGAGGGGTGGGTTGCGCTGTCGCTGATCCTGTATGTCGGGGTCGGAGCCTTCTGGCTTCCGGTCGTCTTCATGCAGATCCGGATGCGCAACCTTGCCGTCGCCGCGCGCGATGCGGGTCAGCCCTTGCCTGCCGCCTATCGCCGCCTGTTCCGCTGGTGGTTCGCCTTCGGCTTTCCGGCGTTCGCGGCCGTCCTTGGCATTGTCTGGCTGATGCTGACCAAGCCAAACCTATGAGACAAAAGCAAAAGGCCCCAGGGTTTCCCCCGGGGCCTGCCTTTGCTTTGACAGAGCTTACAGCTTGCCGGCCTGCTGCTGGGTCATCATGAAGACGTCATAATTGTACTCGGCGATCTGCGCCCAAAGATAGGCGTCCTTCTTGAAGGCGTCCTGGCTGTCCTTGATCTTCTTGAACGCCGCGTTGGTGGCGCCGATCTCGGCATAGGTGGCGTTGGCCGCATCAAAGGCCGCCGACAGCACGTCTGCCGGGAAGGGCCGCAGTTGCGCACCATTGGCCACCAGCGTTTTCAGCGCCGTCGGGTTCTTCCAGTCATAATTCGCCATCATGTTGGAATTCGCCGCCTCGCAGGCCGCTTTCAGCACGCCTTGATAGGCAGGCGGCAGTTCGGCCCATTTCGCAGTGTTGATCATGGTCGAAAGGGTCGGACCACCCTCCCACCAGCCGGGATAGTAGTAGAAGGGTGCCACCTTGTAGAACCCAAGCTTTTCGTCGTCATAAGGGCCGACCCATTCGGCGGCGTCGATCGTGCCCTTTTCAAGCGACGGATAGATATCCCCGCCCGCGATCTGCTGCGGCACGACGCCCAGCTTTTCGATGATCTTGCCGGCGAACCCGCCGATCCGCATCTTCAGGCCCTGCAGGTCGGCAAGCGAGTTGATCTCCTTGCGGTACCAGCCGCCCATCTGCACGCCGGTATTGCCACACGGGAAAGCGATCAGGTTCTGCGTGGCATAGAATTCGTTCATCATGTCGATGCCGCCGCCGTGATACAGCCAAGCGTTCATCTGGCGGTAGTTCAGGCCGAAGGGAACCGTGGTGCCAAGGGCATAGGTCGGGTCTTTGCCCCAGTAGTAATAGGTCGCGGTGTGGCACGCCTCGACCGTCCCGGCCGAGACGGCATCGGCGGCTTCCAGCCCGGGAACCAGCTCGCCCGCTGGAAAGACCTGCAGCGTGAACTTGCCATCGGTCGCTTCCGAAACCAGCTTGGCCATCGTTTCGGCCGCGCCGAAAATCGTGTCCAGCGACTTCGGGAAGGACGAGGTAACCCGCCAGGTCACCGCCGGCGATTCTTGCGCGATGGCCGGGGCGGCCAAAGCCAAAGCGCCCGCAGCGACACCGCCGACAGAAGCCTTGGTCAGGAACGAACGTCTATCCATGCAGTTACCCTCCACTGTTACCGCTGGTTCCGCCCTGCAACAACGGCCAGCCCGATTGGTGACCAGAGCCTAGCCAAGCCGAACCCACTTGGGAACCCGCTTGTTCAACAGCGACATATTCCTGCCGGATGCCGCTGCCTGCCCCATGGCGCAGGTCCCGGTTCTGCGGCAATCTGGCGGGCCAAAGGAGAAACCGATGTTCAGCTATATGTCGCTTGGAACGAACGACCTATCCCGCGCCATCCGCTTTTATGACGCGGCGCTGGCCCCTTTGGGTCATGCCCGGATCGTGAATTTCGACCCCGACGGCACCTCCGCCGCCTGGGGGCTGGACGATCCCGGCCCGCATCTGTGGGTGACACAGCCCTTTGACGGCCAGCCCGCCAGCGTGGGAAACGGCACGATGGTCTCCTTCCTTGCCGAAAGCCGCGCGGCGGTCGATGCGTTCTACGGGGCAGCCCTTGCCCATGGCGGCAGCAATGAGGGCGCACCCGGCCTGCGCCCTCAATATGGCCCGACGTTCTATGCCGCTTACGTCCGCGACGCGGACGGCAACAAGCTGAACGCCGTCTGTTACCGTCCGGAGCCGTAAGGGATCAGATCATGCCTTCAGCGCGCATCGCCGCCTGAACTGCAGGGCGCGCAGCAACCCGGGCACGCAGAGCCTCGACCTTGGGGAAGCGCGTCAGGTCGTGGCCGAATTTCTTCGACCAGCCGCTGATGGTGAACAGATACCCATCCGCCAGCGTATAGCCGCTGCTGACCAGATACGCGCGCCCGTCCGACATAAGCGACTCAAGCCAGGCCAGCTTGCTGTCGATGATCGCCAGCTGCGCCGCCTTTGCATCCTCCGTCAGGCCGGGGCGGAACAAGGGGCCATAACCGGTCTTGTGCAACTCACCGGCTATGAAGTTCATCGCCTCTTGCATCCGCGCCTGGTCAAGCGAGCCAACGGGCGGGGCAAGTCCTGCCGCAGGGGCCAGACCTGCGACATATTGCATGATGGCCACGCCTTCGGTCAGCACCTCGCCCGGTTCGATCTCCAGCGCGGGCACGGCGCCACGGGTATTGATCGCGCGGTAGTCGCTGCCATCGGCCAGGGTCTTGGCGCGCAGGTCGACGATTTCGGCGGTGAAGCTCAGGCCAGATTCGCACAAGGCGATATGGCAGGCCAGCGAACAGACGCCGGGGGTGGTGAACAGTCTCATGCTTTTGGGATCCTTTCAGCGGTCCGCAAACGCCGGGACCGGACTCCGGCATCCCTAGCCGGTCACGGGGTCCTTGTCGCCGTCGAATGCGACTCATCGCCGCGCATAGCTTGTGCAAAGGTGCCGGAATTGCGAAAGTTGCGCCCGACCGCGCCAATTCGCAACATAAGTTCAAAATCCATGTGCAAAAGCGACATTTTCTGTTTGCAAATCCGGTTGACCCCCGGCATACCCCCGCCTAATGTTCCAACCGAACATGAGGGGAAGGGCCAATGGCCAGAATTCTTGTCATCGTAGGAAGGACGCGCATGGGCCGGTAACGGTTGACCATTCAGGTTCCCATGCGCCCCCGAAGGAAACTTCCGGGGGCTTTTTGTTGCGCTAAGGAGATGCGGAAATGTCGAAGCAGATGACCGGTGCGGGGATCGTGATCCAGGCCTTGAAGGATCAGGGGGTCGAGGTTGTTTTCGGCTATCCCGGCGGCGCGGTGCTTCCGATCTATGACGAGATCTTTCAGCAAAACGACATCCGCCACATCCTTGTCCGCCACGAACAGGGCGCGGTCCACATGGCCGAAGGCTATGCGCGGTCCACCGGCAAGCCGGGTGTGGCACTGGTCACCTCCGGTCCCGGGGCGACCAACGCGGTCACCGGTCTGACCGACGCGCTGATGGATTCGATCCCGATCATCGTGATCACCGGTCAGGTCCCGACATTCATGATCGGCACCGATGGGTTCCAGGAGGCGGATACTGTCGGCATCACCCGGCCCTGCACCAAGATGAACTGGCTTGTGAAGGACACCGCCAAGCTGGCCGAGACCGTGCATCAGGCCTTTCACGTCGCCACCCACGGCCGCCCGGGCCCGGTCTTGATCGACATCCCCAAGGACGTGCAATTTGCCACTGCCGACTATGTGGCCGTCGATCAGGTCAAGCCCAGCCACTACCAGCCGCGCACGATCGGCGACGCAGGCCAGATCGCCCGGCTGGTCGACCTGATGGAAAGCGCCGAACGCCCGGTGTTCTATACCGGCGGCGGCGTCATCAACTCGGGCCCGCAGGCCAGCAAACTGCTGCGCGATCTGGTGGCCGAGACGAACTTTCCCATCACTTCGACCCTGATGGGGCTGGGCTCCTACCCTGCGTCCGGTAAGAACTGGATCGGCATGCTGGGGATGCACGGGCTGTATGAGGCCAACCTCGCGATGCACGGCTGCGACGTGATGATCAACATCGGCGCGCGGTTTGATGACCGGATCACCGGGCGGATCAAGGATTTCTCGCCCCACTCGAAAAAGGCCCATATCGACATCGACCCATCGTCGATCAACAAGGTGATCCGCGTCGATGTGCCGATCGTCGGCGACGTGACCCGCGTGCTGGAGGAAGTGCTGCGCCAATGGCGCGCGCGGGGATCCAGAACCGACAAGGCCGGCCTGACAAAGTGGTGGGCGCAGATCGGCGAATGGCGCGCTGTCAAGTGCCTGTCCTACAAGCCCTCGACCACCACGATCAAACCGCAATACGCGCTGGAACGGCTTGAGGCCCTGACCAAGGGCCGCGACCGCTATATCACGACCGAGGTCGGCCAGCACCAGATGTGGGCCGCGCAATATCTTGGGTTCGAGGACCCAAACCGCTGGATGACCTCGGGCGGTCTTGGGACGATGGGCTACGGCCTGCCCGCATCCATCGGCGTGCAGATCGCGCACCCCGAGGCCTTGGTGATCAACGTCGCGGGTGAGGCTTCGTGGCTGATGAACATGCAGGAAATGGGCACCGCGATGCAGTTCCGCGCCCCGGTCAAGCAGTTCATCCTGAACAACGAACGCCTTGGCATGGTCCGCCAGTGGCAGGAACTGCTGCACGGTCAGCGCTATTCCTCGTCCTGGTCCGAAAGCCTGCCCGATTTCGTGAAACTGGCCGATGCCTTCGGCTGCAAGGGCATCCGCATCGACGACCCCAAACACCTCGACGACGCGATCATGGAGATGCTGGCCTATGACGGCCCGGTGATCTTTGACTGCCGGGTGGAAAAGCACGAAAACTGCTTCCCGATGATCCCCTCCGGCAAACCGCACAACGAGATGCTGCTGGGCGACGCGGATACCCAAGGCGTGATCGGGGCGAAGGGGGCGGTGTTGGTGTGATGACCACGCCCAGACAGCTGGCTGCGGCAATGATGCTCTTCTTGTCCGGCTGTGACACGTTTTACGCACCAATGGACACTCGCACGAACGAGAGTTTCCGTTGGTCCATGGGTTACCTGGTCACCTTCTACGAGGGTCGCGGCGAGGCTCACCTTGGATTTGCCGACAAGCACAGCCCGGAATCCCTGGGAAAAGAATCAGAAGCAAAGCGCGCGATCCAGCAGAAGACTCAATGCGTTGTCGGTGACCCAGTG
>CAIXBE010000041.1 GCA_903917595.1 uncultured Rhodobacterales bacterium | reverse complement strand
TAACTTCAGCTGCTGCGAAACCAACGGTGCCAGCAAGCAACGTGGTGGCAAGAAGGATCTTTTTCATGTTTTTTCCTCTTTCATCTTAGGTAGGCCCGCTGCGGGGGAATCCGCACCGGGAATGGAGTGACTTTCGCCTCCACCGCTTTCGATTGCAAGCCGCGCGGGCCCTTTTCTGCGATTTTGCCCGAACCTGATGCAGCAATGTCACAGTCCTGCCTTTAAGCCCGTTTCGCCTATCATCTGATACAAGGACTTGGCAGTTCGGCCATCTAGTGCATCGCCCGCGCGAAAGGCCTTGGCACGCCCCGGAGGCTCGGCTAGACAGCAAGTCAGGATTTCCAGGGGTGGCCGGATGATGTTGCATCAACTCGCACGGGTGGCAATGGCTGCAGGTATGGCCTTTGCGCTTTCAGCCTGTGGTGGCGGCTTTGCCAGCGGCGACAGCGGACTGTTCCGCCGCTCGCCCTCAATTCCAACCGAGGATCAGTTGGCACGTCAGGAACGTGCGGACGGGCAGCGCGCCGCCCTTGCAGAAGCAAGCGACGAGGGCGCAAAGCGGTCGACGGTGTGGGACCTGTTCAAGTACTCTGATGATCCGAACACCACGGTAGAGGTAAACAAGTATATCTGGCAGGCCTCGCTTGAAGTGTTGAATTTCCTTCCCATTGAATCGGTCGACCCGTTCACTGGCGTCATCGTGACCGGCTATGGCCGCCCGCCAGGCGGGGGTCGCGCCTATCGTGCGACGATCTATGTGCAGGACCCGGCGTTGGACGCACGCAGCCTGAAGGTCGCTTTGCAGTCGCAAGGCGGCGGCGCTGTCGCGCCAGAAACCGTGCGCGCCATCGAAGATGCCATCCTGACCCGCGCCCGCCAGTTGCGCGTACGCGATAGCAAACTTTAAGCCCTTCCCGTATCGGTTCGTGTGCCCGACCCCGGAGCGCTGCTCCGGACCTCGGAGTATTTGGAAAAAGAGCAACAGCACAGGCATGGCTTTACCTTGCCCCGCCGGGCGGTGTAATTCCGCCCGGCAAGCATGAAAGGCCTGTCGATGTCGCGCTATGATCCTTCGGTAATCGAACCCAAATGGCAGCAGGTCTGGGATGAGGCCGGGGCCTTCACAGCGCAGGCCGTTGCTTCGAAGCCAAAGTATTACGTGCTTGAGATGTTCCCCTATCCGTCGGGGCGCATCCACATGGGCCATGTGCGCAACTATACGATGGGCGATGTGGTGGCGCGGACCAAGTCGGCGCAGGGGTATTCGGTGCTGCATCCGATGGGCTGGGACGCCTTTGGCATGCCCGCCGAAAATGCCGCCATGGAACGCGGCGGCCATCCCAAGGACTGGACCTACGGCAACATCGCCGACATGAAGGCGCAGATGAAGCCGTTGGGGCTAAGCATCGACTGGTCGCGGGAACTCGCCACCTGCGACCCCGAGTATTACGGCCAGCAGCAGGCCATGTTCATCGACATGATGGAGGCCGGGCTGGTCTACCGCAAAGCCGCCGTGGTGAACTGGGACCCGGTCGACATGACGGTTCTGGCCAACGAACAGGTGATCGACGGCAAGGGCTGGCGGTCGGGCGCTGCCGTGGAACGGCGCGAGCTGACCCAGTGGTTCTTCAAGATCAGCGACTACTCCGAGGAGCTGCTGTCGGCCTTGGACGGGTTGAAGGACTGGCCGGAAAAGGTGCGCCTGATGCAGGCGAACTGGATCGGGAAATCTCGCGGGTTGCAGTTTGCGTTCGACACGGTTGGGGCTCCGGAAGGCTTCGCGGCGCTTGAGGTCTACACGACGCGCCCCGATACGCTGATGGGCGCGTCGTTTGCGGCGATTTCCCCGGATCATCCACTGGCCAAAGTGCTGGAAGCTGACCCGAAGGTTGCTGCATTTCTGGCAGAGGCGCGGAAGGGCGGCACCACCGCCGAGGCGCTGGAAACCGCCGAGAAGATCGGCTTCGATACCGGCATCCGCGTCAAGCATCCGCTTGATCCGACATGGGAATTGCCGGTCTGGATCGCCAACTTCATCCTGATGGACTACGGCACCGGCGCTATTTTCGGTTGCCCGGCGCATGATCAGCGGGACTTTGATTTTGCGACGAAATACGGGTTGCCGATTCTGCCAGTCTTCCTTCCCGAAGAGCGCGGCACAGCACGCGATGAGGCGCTGACCGAGGCCTATGTCCCGATGAAGTCGGAATGCGTTGCCTATGTCCGGGGTTTCTCCGGCGCTGCCATGCAGACCGGCGATGAAGGTGTCGCCTCCGCCATCGCCCATGCCGAAACCCACGGCTACGGCCAAGGCGTCACCAAGTTCCGCCTGCGCGACTGGGGCGTCTCGCGCCAGCGCTATTGGGGTTGCCCGATCCCGGTGATCCACTGCGAGGCTTGCGGGGTTGTCCCCGAAGACAAGAAGAACCTGCCCGTCGAACTGCCCTACGATGTCACCTTCGACATCCCCGGCAACCCCCTGGACCGGCATCCCACCTGGCGCGATTGCACCTGCCCGAAATGCGGAGCCAAGGCCCGGCGTGAGACGGACACGATGGATACCTTCGTGGATTCCAGCTGGTATTTCGCCCGCTTCACCGCACCCCGCGCGACGACCCCGACCGTGCTGGAGGACGCCGCCTACTGGATGAACGTCGACCAGTATATCGGCGGGGTGGAGCATGCGATCCTGCACCTCCTGTATTCCCGCTTCTTCGCTCGCGCGATGCACAAGACCGGGCATTTGCCGCAAAAGGCCATCGAGCCGTTCAACGCGCTGTTTACGCAAGGGATGGTGACGCACCAAGCGTATGAGAACGCTGAACGTCGCACTCCGGAAGACCGCCCGATCTACCACTTCCCAGACGAAATTACTCTGCGGGAGGACGGCACGGCTTTCCTCACCAACACGGGCGAGAACCTTCTTGTCCTTCCTTCGACAAAGATGTCCAAATCAAAGAAGAATGTCGTCGATCCGATGAACATCATCGCGGCCTTCGGGGCCGACACCGCGCGCTGGTTCGTGATGTCGGACTCACCACCCGAGCGGGATGTGGAGTGGACCGCCTCAGGTGCAGAAGCCGCGTTCAAGCACCTGTCCCGCGTCTGGGCGCTGTGCAGCCGCATTGGCGAGATGCCAGCGGACCACAAGGGCGAGGG
>CAIXBE010000040.1 GCA_903917595.1 uncultured Rhodobacterales bacterium | reverse complement strand
GCCCCGGCTTCGAACACCAGTTCGGGCAAGACCACCTCCCATTCGTCGCGGCGGAGCAGGTGGTTATATTCCTCGTCCCCATCCTCACGACGCCAGTTCAGGATGGCCGCAACCTCGCCGCGCAGGAAGGTGGTGGCTTCGGGTGGAGCGAAGGCGCGGGACAGGCGGGTAAGGGTTTCACCTCGGGCGTTGTCGATCCTCCAGCGGTCGCCGTCGCGGATCAGGTGGACGGCGTCGCCGGGGGAGGCGGCGGCAATGGCGGCCAGCGACGGATCGCCGGACTTCAGACGCCCAGCAAAGGACAGGTCAACGAGCTTTGGATCGGGCGGCAGGTAGCGCAGGCGGGCGCGTGGCAGGGCGGCTGTGTCGGGTCTGACGCGGCGCGGAAGCACTGCGTCGCCCTGTCTGACAAAGGTATGGGGACCCTCGGTCAGGATGGTCAAAGTCGCGCGTGCGCGCGTCATGGCGACATAGAACAGGCGGCGGGGGGCGTCGGCATCCTCTCCGCGCGAGGGGCGATCCCAGCCGCCGTTCAGGATGGCGACATGGTCGAATTCCAGCCCTTTGGCGCGGTGGGCGGTCAGCAAAAGCAAGCCCCGTTGTTCGCCTCGAACATCACGCGCCCATTCGCCGAACCACTGGACGACATCGGGCACCGGGGCGGCCTTCTCGACGAGTTCGCGTGCAAGGGTGCCTACGCCTTCGCCGATCAGATCGGTCCAGCGGGTTTGTGGCTGTGCGTTCAGAATGGCGACCAGATCGGGGATCGTCAGAAGCCGGGTCCGATCCGCCAGCAGGGCGCGGATGAAGCCCTGCATCTCGCGCAAGCGCCAGAGGCTGGGCAGGGTTTCATTGGCCATGTCGATGGGGATTCCCAGCGCCTCGGCATAGGCGCGGACGGGTTCCAGACGCCGCCAGTCGCGCGCGATCACCGCGCAGCGCCGCCAGGACCAATCCGGGTCAAGCCGCGACAGGCGCAAGAGTTCGTCCAGTGCGGCGACCGCCTGCCCGGCGTCACCCCCTGCGTCGAGCAGAGTGACCCGCCCCTGCGCCACGGGGTCGAGCGCCGCCCAGTCGCCCCCCGGCATCGCCCTCGCGCGAGCGCGGTTCACGGTGATGTCGTGACCCGCCTTCATGCGCCCTGCTGCGGGTCCAATCACGGCATTGGCCGCGTTGATGATATGGGCGGTGGAGCGATAGTTCTCGGTCAGCCAGACGGGTTTCGCGGCATAATCGGCCTCGAACCGGCGGATGAAGTCGATGCTGGCCCCGGCGAAGGCGTAGATGTTCTGGTCATCGTCGCCCACGGCAAAGAGGCTGATGCGCAGGTCATCCTCCAGCGACCGGCCCGCCACCGCGCCGATCAGGGCGTATTCCTCGGGGCCGATGTCCTGATACTCATCCACCAAGAGCCAGCGATAGCCCTGGATCAGGGTCTCGCGCAGCGCCTCAGCCTCGGGCTTGGACAGACCATCACCGCGCAGCAGCGCCACTGCCTGCATGACGATCCCGTCGAAATCGCGCGGGCCTTGCGCGTCGCCAGCAAAGCTCGCCCCCATCAGCCGCATTGCCAGCGCGTGGCAGGTGGAGACCGTCACCCCCGCCGCATCATCCCCGATCAGGCGGCGCAGGCGTTCGCGGATCTCGGCCGCTGCATGGCGGTTGTAAGTCAGCACCAGAATACCGCGCGGGTCTTCGCGTTTCACCCGGATGAGGTAAGCGATGCGATGCACCAGAACCCGCGTCTTGCCCGACCCCGGCCCCGCCAGCACCAGCACGTTGGTCTGTTCGCGGTCATCGCGCACGATCTCGGCCTGCACCGGATTGTCGAGTGCATCAACAATCGTGCGCCATGACATGCCGGTCGTCTGCCGCCGGATTTCCGTGCCGCGCCCCGGAAGCCAGCGGCGCAAAAAGGCGTCGCGTTCCAGCACGAAGTAATCCTCGGACAGGCGCTGCGCCTGATCCATCGCCTCCAACCCCTTTTCGGCATAGGCGGCCATCACATGGGTCTGGATCGTTGTCTCGCCGTAGTGTTCTTCCAACGGGGCGAAGTGCTGGACGGTGAAGGGCCCGCCCTTGGGGTTCAGATGCACGGTGATCGCCGGGCGGAATACCGTGAGACCCCGACCCAGAGTGGCGACCTGCTGTTCATGCAGCCACAGCAGTGCACGGTCCATAAGGCGGGTCATATCCTTGACCTCGGCCCGCAGGAGGGCATCGCCGTTCAGCGCATCGAGCATCGCACCAAGGGTGGTCTCCACCTGAATGTCCTTGCCGCGCGTGCCTTTGGCAACCTTGCCGGTCAGATGCGCCAAGAGCGCCTGCGCACCCTGCCGCCGCAAATCAGCGGTGCGGGCGACCACTGGCCAGGACCGCTCCAGCCGCACGAAGATCGTGTTGCGGCTGACCTTGCGCAGGGTCAGGTTGCCGCGCCCGCCGTCCTGATCGCGCCCGTCCTGCGCCATGCCGCGCAGGATCGTTTCCACCAGATCGGGGCGCACCTGAGCGTGGCCTTTGTCGCGAAGGGCCTGACAGGTTTCGGTCAGGTTCAAGGGCTGCGCCTCGGCACCTTCGGCATCCGGCACCGCCTCTTGCATCAGGGCGATCAGGTCCGCTTCCATCCGCGCGGCGTGATCCAGACGGCGGGCCGAGGCATCCTCGACCCCAACATGTATATAGACTGTGACGGCTGTGTCGTTGCTGGCGATGCCAAGCACCTCAAGATCGGCGAAGGCCCGGTGCAACTCTCGGCCCGACAGCCCGCAGGCGCCCGTCAGGTCATCCGTCGAAACCCCGGCATCGACAGGCGCATTCATGACGTGGCGCACAAGGTCCATCAGTTGCATGCGCCGAACCCCGGTGATCTGCGCGCGTTCCAAAATCGCAGCCGCCTCATCAACCGACCGGATGCGCAGCGAGGACGGGAACACCTGCACCCGGTTTTCCTCGCGGCTGAGCAGCGTCGCCTCCTCCAGCCAGGCCACGG
>CAIXBE010000039.1 GCA_903917595.1 uncultured Rhodobacterales bacterium | reverse complement strand
CGCGGGCAGCGACCCCTTTGCGCTGGCGCAGACCTGGCTGACCGAGGCCGAAGCGGCCGAGCCGAACGATCCCAACGCCATTGCCCTTGCCACTGTCGACAGCGACGGCTTGCCCAACGTGCGCATGGTCCTGCTAAAGGAAATCGAAGCGGCGGCTTTTGTGTTCTACACCAACTACACCTCGCAAAAGGGGGTTGAGATCGAAGCCACAGGCAAGGCCGCCTTTGTGCTGCACTGGAAATCCTTGCGCCGCCAGATCCGCGTGCGCGGTCTTACCTCTCGCGAAGAAGGCCCGCAGGCCGACGCCTATTACACCAGCCGGTCGCTGAAATCGCGGCTGGGGGCCTGGGCGTCGCAGCAGTCGCAGCCCCTCACCTCGCGTGAGGCGCTGATGGCAGAAGCGGCAAAGGTCGCGATCACCAAGGGCCCGAACCCGCCCCGCCCACCCTTCTGGGGCGGGATTCGGATCGTGCCATTGGAAATCGAATTCTGGGCCGACGGGGCATTCCGGTTGCATGACAGGTTCCGCTGGTCGCGCCAAGCGCCCGGTTCGGACTGGTCAGTCCAGCGGCTAAACCCCTGACACGACTGTTACATCGAAATTCCCAATGATTCCGCAGCGAATTGCCCTTGCCAGCCCCCCGGGTTTGGCCTCATTTGCAGATTTCTGGGCTCATTCTGGGGAGAAGGCTCTTACTATGTCTGAAGAAGAAGAGGCCACGCAGCTGATGCATGGTCAGGTGAAATGGTTTGACCCGTCCAAGGGGTTTGGTTTCATCGTTTCGGATGAGAGCGACGTTGATGTGCTGTTGCACGCCAACGTCCTGCGGAACTTTGGTCAAAGCTCGATCGCGGACGGGGCAGGGATCGCCGTGCGGGTGCAGAAAACCCAGCGCGGGGTCCAGGCCGTCGAGGTCGTGAGAATCGATCCGCCCGAGAATGCAACCTTTCCGCTTCCCGAGCAGGCAGCCGAACTTTTGGGCGAGGATGTTCTGGCGCTGCCACTTGAACCCGCCCGGGTCAAATGGTTCGACAAGGGCAAGGGATTTGGTTTTGCCAATGTCTTTGGCCGAAACGAAGACGTGTTCATTCACGCAGAGGTGCTGCGGGTTTCGGGTTTTGCCGATCTCGATTCGGGCGAGGCGGTTGCCTTGCGCATTCTCAATGGCAAACGCGGCCGCATGGCGGTGCAGGTGCTTGCCTGGGAATCCCCAGAAAGCGGCAGGTCGTGATGCGCAACCCGGCCCTGCTGGCGCTACTTTTCTTTGCGCCGGGGATGGCTGTTGCCGAAGCACGCTGTTCGGACGCCCGCATCGACCTGCGCTGGCAGGACGGATCGGAAAGCCTTGCCGTCGAAGTGGCCGATACAGTAGGCGAACGTGCCCAAGGCCTGATGTTCCGCGAGGCGCTGGACCCGGCGGCGGGGATGCTTTTCGTCTATGAAACCCCGAAACGTGCAAGTTTCTGGATGAAAAACACCCTGATCCCGCTGGATATCATCTTTGCCGACGTGACCGGCACCGTGATCCATATCCATGAAGGCGCTGTTCCCGGCGACCTGACCCCGATCGACAGCATGGGCACCATTTCCTATGTTCTGGAGGTCAACGCGGGTCTTGCTGCCCGGCTTGGGATCGCTAAGGGGGCAGAATTCCGCCATCCCGCCATCGCCCCCGATCTGGCCGCATGGCCTTGTGACGAGTAAGGCTTTTCATTCGGCGCGCCACCCGCTAAAGGGGCGTCAGTCGGGGCGTAGCGCAGTCTGGTAGCGCGGCGGTTTTGGGTACCGTAGGTCGAGAGTTCGAATCCCTCCGCCCCGACCATTTTTCATGCGCCGGCCCAGCGTGGACCCAATCCTTTCGGAAGGACTTGCAAAATCTTTCGTAGGACTTTGGTCCCTCCTGACATGACTTGCACAAGCCCCGCCCGGTGCGCATATCTGCACCGACCCGGGGGACCCCATGACCATCACTTTCGACCATAGCTACGCGCGCGATCTGCCCGGCTCCTATCTGCGGGCCGCGCCTGCGCTTGCCCCTGACCCCGGACTGGTGGTCTACAATCACCCCCTTGCGACAAGCCTTGGCCTGACGATCACCGAAGCCGAGGCCGCCCGATGGTTTTCGGGCGCTGAGGTGCCCCCCGGCGCCGACCCGATTGCCCAAGCCTATGCCGGCCACCAGTTCGGCGGTTTTTCGCCCCAGCTAGGCGATGGCCGCGCGCACTTGCTGGGCGAGGTTCTGGACCCAACGGGAAAACGCTGGGATATCCAGCTTAAAGGCTCGGGCCGCACGCCGTTTTCCCGCGCGGGGGATGGTAAGGCCGCCCTTGGCCCGATGCTGCGCGAATACCTGATTTCCGAGGCGATGGCCGCCCTTGGCGTGCCCACCACCCGGTCGCTGGCCGTCGTAACCACGGGCGAGGACGTCCGCCGCGACACCTCTCTGCCCGGAGCCGTGCTGACCCGGGTGGCCGCCAGCCATATCCGTGTCGGCACCTTCCAGTTCTTCGCAGCCCGGGGTGAGGCCGCGCAGGTCAAGGCGCTGGCGGATTACGCCATTGCCCGGCACTTCCCCGATCTTCTCGGCGCAGATCAGCCTTATCTTGCTTTCCTTGACACTGTGATCGCCGCCCAGGCCCGGCTGATAGCCCGCTGGATGGGGCTGGGCTTTGTCCATGGGGTGATGAACACCGACAACATGGCGATATCCGGCGAGACAATCGACTATGGCCCCTGCGCCTTCATGGACGGGTATGCCCCCGGCACCGTCTTTTCCTCGATCGACCGGCAGGGCCGCTATGCCTACGCCAACCAGCCGCAAATTATGGGCTGGAACATCGCCCGTCTGGCCGAGGCGCTGGTGCCGCTCTTGGACTCTGACCCCGACCGCGCCGTCGATCTGGCCAATGACCGGTTGGGCGGCATTGCAACCCGCTACCGCAGCGAATGGCTGGCCGTGATGCGCGCCAAGCTTGGGATTGCAGGCGAGGATGCGGGCGACGCGGCGCT
>CAIXBE010000038.1 GCA_903917595.1 uncultured Rhodobacterales bacterium | reverse complement strand
TCAGTCAGACCGAACTGAACGACGTGGCGCGACTGATGAACCAGCGCCCCCGAAAAACGCTCGGATGGAGAACGCCCGAGGAAGCCATGGCCGAAGAACACGCGGCCTTCAAATCAACCGTTGCACTTGAAACTTGAATCCAAGGAGTCTCGGGTTTTCAGACTGTATGGGGCCAAGCCTAAGAGAGTTCGTAGAAAGCCAGCTTCTTCTTGATCTTAAAAACTATATTCCTCCGGGCTCAACAATCAGAGCGAGCGACATACGCTTTGACCGGTCAGAAAGCTGTGTTGAGGGTCACCGTACTAGGTGGTTAGACGGCGATATTGAGAATTTTTCCGGCATTGCCGTTTTTGACCTTAATAGGGGCTTGGTTGCTGAAGGCTGGATGGAGTTTATTGAAACGGAAATTGGTCTAGAGGTTTTCTGGTGGTATCTTGATAGCGACGACGACTTAAGCATTCAGTCCAAGTCTTCTAACGATTTGCCGCAGCACATTTGGGACAGGCTGGACGATGCTGCACGCTCGAAATGGTTCCGCCACGCGCCAAATGGGGCACAACCTACATAGCCAATTCCCGTCGGCGTTTGCATAGGCGGCGCCCTTCGTATCCAACCATTGAGCTTTTTCTCAAAGTGAAACGCCCGACGACAACTGATGCTGCGCCTCTCGAGGACGCCTACCTCACCCCATTCGCCCGCGCGACAAAGTCCGTCAACTGGTGCACATAGTCCTTTGGCCCTGCCACCGTAAGCGCGGAGAAGGAAAGGCATTGCCTTTCCCCGCGCTCTTGCACCACGGCGCGACAAGACCTGTTCAACCAGGTGCAACACCGTCCGGCCCCCGCCCGGGCGGGGGAGAAGCCCCCGCCGAGGGGCGGGCGGGGGCTGGACGGAGGCTTTGGGCCTCCGCCCGGTCCCTTCGGCTTGGCGTGGGAAGTGGCAGGGGCGATGGCCCCTGCCAGATCGGGCTGTGGCCTACTTCACCCCATTCGCCCGCGCCACAAAATCCGTCAGGTGGGGCACATAGTCCTCCGGCCCCGCGCCGCCCTGCGCTACGGCCCCCGCAAAGCTGTTCTTCGCCGCACTCGCCATCGTGGTGGTGACGGTGGCGGCGTTGGCCATGCTCTCCAGATAGCGCAGGTCCTTGTAGGCGTTCGTCAGGGTGAAGCGGTGGGCCTCGCGGTTGCCTTCCAGCGCGTAGCCCATGAAGGTCTGGTAAAAGCCGCAGTCCATCCGGCCGCCGCGGATCACGGAATCGAAAGTGGCGGTGGAGATGCCGACCTTGGCGGCCACGGCCAGAGCCTCGGCATAGATCGCGGCGTAGCCGAGGGAGAGGAAGTTGTTCAGAAGCTTCATCCGGTGGCCGTCGCCGACCCGGCCGATGTGGACGATCTTCCCGGCCCAGGTGGCGATGACGGGCTGGATGCGGGCGAAGATGTCGTCATCAGCGCCGACCATGCAGTCAAGCGTGCCGGCCCAAGCCTCTTTCGGGGTACGGCCAAGAGGGGCGTCGGCGAAGTGGACGCCTATGGCCGCAAGGTCGGTGGCGAGGCGTTCGGTGACCGTGGGATCACTGGTCGAGCAGTCGACGATCACCGTGCCGGGCTTAAGGTGCGGGGTCATCCGCGCCACAGCCTCAGCCACCTGCGGCGAGCCGGGGAGGGTGAGGAAGATGATCGTGGACCGGGCAGCGATGTCTTCGATGGTCGCCTCGACAGCACCCCGTGTCAGCAGGTCATCGACAGGCGCGCGGTTGCGGTGGGCGGTGACGGTCAGGGGGTAGCCCTTCTCCACGATGTTCTTTGCCATGCCATGCCCCATAAGGCCGGTGCCGATGAAGCCGATGTGTTCGTGGTTCATGAAGGTCTCCTTTGCGGGGAGAGTGCTGCAGCCCGCGCAACTTGACAATCCAATCGAGGAGTTGCCCGAGAAAGAGTCGGCCTGAAGCCCGACCTACAGTTGCGGGTGGGTTGCGGCGGGACTGTTGACTCCCCAGCGTTCTTCTCTATAAGCCCGCCAGTCCCGGAAGAGATTCCGGGGCTTTTCATTGGTGTTGGTGGCTTCCGCAAGGAATGACCTGTCGGTGGGGAAACCCGCAAAGGACAACGCCCTTCGTAACATAGAAGGAGATCAGCGGTGACCAAACGCACCTCTGCCAAGTACAAAATTGACCGCCGCATGGGCGAAAACATCTGGGGCCGTCCGAAGTCCCCGGTGAACAAGCGCGAATACGGCCCCGGCCAGCACGGCCAGCGCCGCAAGAACAAGCTGTCGGATTTCGGCACCCAGCTGCGCGCCAAGCAAAAGCTTAAAGGCTACTACGGCGACCTGACCGAAAAGCAGTTCCGCAAGATCTTTACCGAAGCCGAACGCGTCAAGGGCGACACCGGCGAGATGCTGGTTGGCCTCTTGGAGCGTCGTCTGGATGCGGTGGTCTACCGCGCCAAGTTCGTCCCGACGATTTTCGCAGCCCGCCAGTTCGTGAACCATGGCCATGTGCTGGTCAACGGCAAGCGCGTAAACATCGCGTCCTACCGCGTGTCCGAAGGCGACGTGATCTCGGTCCGCGAAAAGTCGCGCCAGATGGCTGCCATCCTGGAAGCCATCCAGCTGACCGAGCGTGACGTTCCGGATTATGTGGAAGTCGACAACAACAAGCTGACCGCAAAATTCATCCGTACTCCGGGCCTGGGCGATGTGCCTTATCCGGTGCAGATGGAACCGAACCTGGTCGTCGAATACTACGCAAAGAACTGATCCAGTCCCTTGGTGGACGAAAAACGGGGCCTGCCAGAAATGGCGGGCCCTTTGCATTCCGCGGTCTAGCCACAGGAGGACATGATGCCTGAACAGAATTCGGTCGAACGCCGGTTTGAAAAGCTGCTCTTTGCCAGCCGCTGGCTGATGGCGCCAATGTATCTTGGCCTTGTCGTGGCGCTGGGCATGCTGCTGGTCGTCTTCACCCGCGAGATCTTTGCCTACGCGCCGCAAGTCATGACGATGGAAAGCGAAGATGTGATCCTGGTCGTGCTGACCCTGATTGACCTGACGCTGGCGGCAAACCTGCTGCTGATCGTTCTGTTTTCGGGGTATGAGAATTTCGTCTCAAAATTCGACTTCGATACCGGAGCAGACCGGCCCGGGTGGATGGGATCGGTCGATTTCGCAGGGCTGAAGATGAAGTTGATCGCCTCGATCGTCGCGATCTCGGCGATTGACCTCTTGAAATGGTTCATGAGCATCGAAGAATACACCGATGCAGCGGCGATGGATCAAAAGCTTTACTGGCTGGTCGTGGTGCATCTGACCTTTGTCACCTCGGGGGTGCTGATGGCGTTGATGGACTGGATGGTCTCACGGTCAGACAAGCATTGAGGAGATGGTGATGACGGGTTTGGTACACGCACGGATCGAAGGCGCGCTGGTGATGATCGGCTTCGGCTCGATCGGGCGCGGCACGCTGCCGCTGATAATGCGGCACATCGGTTTCGACCGGGCGCAGTTCACCGTGATCGAACCAACCGATGACTACGCCCATATTCTGCGTGATCACGGCATCCGTCATCTTCAGGTCGCGCTGACGGCTGACAACTATGCCGACATCCTTCGCAGCCTGCTCCCGCATGGCCGCGGGATGATCGTCAACCTGTCGGTCGATGTGGATTCCGTCGAACTGATGAAGCTGGCGCAGGAGTTGGGGGTGCAATACCTGGACACGGTGGTAGAGCCTTGGCCGGGGTTCTACTTCGGCTCGACGCTGCCGAATGCCGACCGCACCAACTATCCCCTGCGGGAAAGAGTGCGGGAACTGGGCAAGTCCTATTTGGGCGGCCCGACTGCGGTGTCCTGCTGCGGTGCGAACCCGGGCATGGTTTCGTGGCTCTTGAAAGAAGCGCTGCTGCGGCTGGCGGCGGATACCGGCGTGGAGGCCGAGCCGAAATCGCGTGAGGACTGGGCTACGCTGATGCAGAGCCTTGGGGTCAAGGGCATCCATGTCGCCGAACGCGATACGCAAGTGTCGGCCCATGCCAAACCGGTCGGGGTGTTCGTCAACACATGGTCGGTCGACGGGCTTTTGTCAGAAGGCTATCAGCCGGCCGAGCTTGGCTGGGGCACGCATGAAAAGAAGTTGCCGCCGAACGGGCATGCCTTCGACCATGGGCCGGGTTACGCGATCTGGATCGACCGGCCCGGCGCCGATACCCGCGTGCGCTCGTGGTGCCCAGATGTCGGGCAACAGTTCGGCTACCTGGTAACCCACAACGAGTCGCTTTCGGTGCCGGACTATTACACGGTCTGGCAGGACGGGAAGGCGATCTATCGCCCGACCTGCCACTATGCCTATCACCCCTGCAACGACGCGGTGCTTTCGCTGCACGAGATGAACGGTGCCGGCAAGCGTCAGCCCGATCAGCATATTCTGACGGCAGAGGATATCACCGCAGGGGGCGATGACCTTGGAGTGTTCCTGTATGGTCATGCGAAGGGCGCGATGTGGT
This sequence comes from uncultured Rhodobacterales bacterium, assembly GCA_903917595.1. Taxonomy (GTDB): domain Bacteria; phylum Pseudomonadota; class Alphaproteobacteria; order Rhodobacterales; family Rhodobacteraceae; genus Tabrizicola; species Tabrizicola rara. The sequence goes on along the minus strand of CAIXBE010000038.1, from coordinate 7,817 downwards.
ATGGCTCGCGGCTTTCGTGTGAGGAAGCGCGGCGGCTTGCCCCCTATCAGAACGCGACCGGCATGCAGGTCACCAGTGCCGTGCTGGCAGCAATGGTCTGGGCGGCGGAGAACCCGCACGAAGGCTTTGTCGAAGCCGACGAGATGGACCACGTCCGCTGCCTTGAGGTTCAACGCCCGTATCTGGGTCGGATCGAATGCCACTACACCGACTGGACCCCGCTGCAGAACCGGATCAACCGTTTCGCGGAAGACCGGGATGAAGCGGATCCGTGGCAGTTTACCAACTTCCTTGCCCTGTGACGGGCGCCTGTTGAATCAAGCGCGTTCCACCCGGAGCGCCGCCGACATCGCCATCCGGCAAGCCGACCGGAAGGCTCTGGCCACCGGCGCGCGGGAAAGCTAATACCCTTTGACGTTTCGGGGGATATAATGAGCAACCAGATAAAGCCGCAGCCCGGCATCCTTGACATCGCGCTTTACGAAGGCGGCAAGGCGCAGTTGCCGGGGGTTACCAATGTGGTCAAGCTCAGCTCGAACGAAAACCCGTTCGGGCCGTCCGACAAGGCGAAAGAGGCCTTCTCGCGGTCGATCCACAGTCTGCACCGTTATCCCGGGACCGACCACGCCGACCTGCGCACCGCGATAGCCGAGGTTCACCGGCTTGACCCTGACCGCATCATCTGTGGTGCCGGGTCGGACGAGATCATCACCTTCTTGTGCCAGGCCTATGCCGGGCCGCGCGACGAGGTGGTGTTCACCGAACACGGTTTCCTCATGTATCGCATCTCCTCGCTTGCCGTGGGTGCGACCCCAGTTGAAGTGCCGGAACGTGAACGCACGGCGGATGTGGACGCGATCCTTGCCGCCTGCAACCGACGCACAAAGCTGGTGTTCATCGCCAATCCGAACAACCCGACCGGCACGATGATTTCCGCCGCCGAGGTTGCCCGGCTGGCCGATGCCTTGCCGCCGCAGGCGCTGTTGGTGCTGGACGGGGCCTATGCCGAATATGTCGAAGGCTATGACGGCGGTGCGTCTCTGGTTGATGCAAGGCAGAACGTGGTGATGACCCGGACCTTCTCCAAAATCTACGGTTTGGGCGGGTTGCGGATCGGCTGGGGTTACGGTCTGCGTCCTGTGATTGATGTCCTGAACCGCATTCGCGGCCCGTTCAACCTGTCGACCGCGCAGCTTGACGCTGCCGAGGCCGCCGTCCGTGATCAGGACCATGTCAACAAGTGCCGGTCCGAAAATACCCGATTGCGGGCCTGGCTTGCCGGGGCACTGGCGGAACTTGGCGTGCCGACCGACACGTCGATGGCGAATTTCGTCCTGGCCCGGTTTGCCAGTCAGGACGAAGCCGAAGCCTGTGATACATTCCTGCAAAAGCAGGGGCTGATCGTGCGCCGGGTTGCGGGCTACAAGCTGCCGCATTGTCTGCGCATCACCATCGGGGACGAGGCGTCGTGCCGTCAGGTCGCCCATGCGGTGGCCCAGTTCAAGGGTGTCAAATGATCTATCCGCGCGTTGCCCTGATCGGTCTTGGACTTATCGCCTCATCCATGGCGCATGCGATGCGCGCGCAGGGTCTGGCGGGCGAGATCGTCGGTTATGCCAAGTCCCCGGAAACCCGGGCGGTGGCGCTGGGTCTGTTCTGCGACCGAGTGACCGACAGCGCCGCCGAAGCCGTCAAGGGTGCGGATCTTGTGGTGCTGGCAGTGCCGGTGGGGGCGATGGGCGCGATTGCAGCGGAAATCGCGCCGCATCTGGCAGCCGGGGCGACTGTGACCGACGTCGGTTCCGTCAAGCAGGCTGTGGTCGACGCGGTGGCCCCGAACATGCCAAAGGGTGTGCATTTCATCCCCGGCCACCCGCTGGCGGGCACCGAATATTCCGGGCCGCGGTCCGGCTTTGCCACGCTGTTTCAGAACCGCTGGTGGCTTTTGACCCCATCGCCCGGAACCGACGGCGACGCGCTGGCGCGGCTGCGGTCGCTGCTGGTCGGCATGGGGGCCAATGTCGAGGATATGGCCGTCGACCACCATGATCTGGTGCTGGCCGTGGTCAGCCACACGCCGCACCTGATTGCCTATACGATGGTCGGTGTCGCCGATCACATGCGCCGCGTCTCAAGCCAAGAGGTGATCAAGTATTCCGCCAGCGGATTTCGCGACTTTACCCGGATTGCGGCCAGTGATCCGACCATGTGGCGCGATGTGTTTTTGACCAACAAGGACGCTGTGCTGGATATCCTTGGCCGCTTTACCGAAGAGCTCTTTGTTCTGCAACGGGCGATCCGGATGGGCGACGGCGACCATCTGCACGCCTATTTCACCCGCACCCGGGCCATCCGGCAGGGGATCATCGAAGCCGGGCAGGATACCGCTGCGCCGGATTTCGGACGTTCGGCCCCGCCCGCCGACAAGGCATAGCTCTGTGCGGGGGATTGTCTTCGGGCTGTGCCTGAGCCTAGCGCAAGCGGCGCTGGCGCAAGAGATTGACCGGTCACCGCGGCCGCCTGCCAACCCAAGGCTTTCGGGAACGGTAGTGGCTGGCGTGGTTGCCGTTGCCACTGCGCCCGTCGTTGAGGATGCCCAACCGGCGGAGGTGATGGCAAGCTCGCTGCGGCCCGTGCGCCGTCCCAAGGAATTGGCCGACCGGATCGCAACCCTGCGCGCCGGATCGAACGCGCCGGGGCTGGACCTGTCGGGTAATCCCGAAGGCGAGGACATCGACCTTGCCGCGGTCGCGCCGCCGTCGCGCAAGGAAAAGCGGAAGAAAAAACGTGAGGCGGCGTCGATGGAGGGGGCGGTTTGCGGCGTGCCCGCGATCAAGGGGCAAGAGATTGCACCGATCGATTCGAACATCGGTGGCTGCGGGGTGCCAGAGGCTGTGGCGGTGACCTCGGTCGCGGGGGTGCGCCTAAGCCAGACGGCGACGGTCGATTGCAGCGTGGCCAAGGCCCTGAACACCTGGGTCGATGAGGTGGCGCAACCGGCATTTGACGGCAAGCTGTTCGAACTGCGGATCGCAGCGCATTACATCTGTCGCAGCCGCAACAACATCAAAGGCGCGAAGGTCAGCGAGCATGGCAAGGGCCGGGCGATAGACATCGCCGCATTCATTCTTACCGATGGCAAGGTGCTAACGGTGCGCGAAAACTATAACAAGCTGCTGAAACGCATCTACAAGGCCGCCTGTCCCTATTTCAAGACTACCCTTGGCCCGGGGTCGGACGGCTATCACGAGGATCATTTCCACTTTGACACCTCGGCCCGCGACAGTGGGTCTTACTGTAGGTAGGGGTCAGCCGGTCGGGGGCAGCAGCATCGGGGCCGGACCAAGCGGCAGCGGACCCAGCGACATCCGACCTTCGTTCAGGATCAGCGGCAGTTTCAGGACATCGGGGTCACCGGTTTCCTTGGCCATCGCGCCCAGCATGTTTTCGACGGTCTTGGAAATCTCCGGCTTGATCGCGCCAGTTGCGACAAGAGCCGGGATCAGTCTCTGCCAGTTGGTCACTTCGAACTCGATCCGGCCTGCGGCAAAGCCGGCAGCATCCGGGGCAACCGTGCCAACGGCAGTTACCTTAAGCTCACCCCATTGGATCAGCAGGCTGCCCAGATTGAGCGCGACCGGCAGCACGGCAGTATTGCCTGCGTGGCGATCCAGAGGTGCTGTCAGCTGGACGCTGCCCAACAGGCGGATTTCGTCGATCACCGGCACCCCGGCATCCGGGTCGAAAGCCGCCATAGCAGCAGGATCAGGTACAAGGTCTTCGATAGCCAGCGTCACGATATAGGTGTTGGCATCCAGCATGTGTTCGTCCACCCCAGCCTCGTCCGCGACCGCTTCGGCTGATTTGATCGACGCCAGCGCCCGGAACGCCCCGACCGTCCAGCCGCTGGAGGAGGTAGCGGTAAAGGCCCCGCTTTCCACGATCACCGCCGCAAGGGGCAAGTCGGGAGTCGGGCGGGCGCGGAAGCTGGCCATCATGCCTTCGGATGTCAGGGTGATTTCTTCATCCGGGGTGGTGATCACCTGCTCGGGTGGCAAGGCGGCGATGATGTGCCACGGCTTCCACGTCATCGCGAAGACCTGGGCAAAGGGGGCCTGCCAGCCGAAACCCGACTGCGGGTCGGCCAGATTGATCCCTTCAACCGTCAAGTCAAAGCGGTTGGGAAAGCCTACCACCGACAGCGAGGACTTTTCGGCCAAGATCCCTTGCGCGGCGGCATCAGCAAAGAACGACTCGGCCCCGGACCGGATCGCGCTGGAGCCTGCGAACCAGTAGCCCGACCAAAGGCCCGAACCCGTCAGCAAAAGGATAAGCAGCTTGCGCATCTGGTGGCCCTTTTCATTGCCCGTGCCCCAGTGTTTACAGGGCGAAACCTGACAGGGCCAGCCATGCACGAAACACTTTGGGTCTTCGGCTACGGATCGCTGATCTGGGACCCCGGCTTTCCGGTGGCCGACCGGCGCATTGCCCGGCTGGAAGGCTGGCACCGCAGTTTCTGCATGCGGTCGATCCACCATCGCGGCACGGTGGACGCGCCGGGGCTGGTGCTGGCGCTGGACCGCGCCGACGGGGCGGCCTGCACCGGCGTTGCCTTTCGCGTGACCGAAGGCGCCGAGACTGAAACCCTGGCGACGCTGCGCGAACGTGAACTTATTTCCTCGGCTTACCTTGAAATCCTGCTGCCGGTCCTGACTGACGCCGGCCCCATTCAGGCGCTGACCTATGTGATCGACCCCGACCATGTGCAGTACTGCGGCGGGCTGGCGCTGGCTGAACAGGCGCGGATCATTGCCGGGGCCAGTGGCGGGCGCGGGCCCAACCGCGATTATCTGGCGGCGACGACTGCGCATCTGGCGGAACTTGGCATTGCCGACCCCGATCTTGACTGGCTTGACCGTGAAGTGCGGCGATTGATCTGACCGGCCCCATTCGTTTTGCTTGGCAGATTGCTTTAGCCTGCTAGTCTGGTCCGGTTAGAAAAAGAAGGCAGGCATGTCCCGAACCGAACAACGCCCCCCCGAGGTTGTCACGACCTTCAGCCAGCCCATCCGGGCAATCGCCAACATGCTGATGGTTTGCCTGATGGTCGGGGCCGGGGGCTGGCTGATCCTGGCCGAGATTACCGACATCCTGCGCGTCAGCCCATTTCTGAACGGGCTGATTTCCCTTGTCTTTGTGATTGGCGTCCTGACCTGTTTCTGGCAGGTCTGGATACTGGCCCAGTCGGTCTACTGGATCGAGAATTTCGTCCGTGGCACGCCCGGCACGCAAGAGGATTCCCCTCCGCGCCTACTGGCCACGCTTGCCACACTTTTGCGGTCACATACGGCGCGGCTGTCGATGTCGTCATCTTCGTCGCGGTCAATTCAGGATTCGGTGGTCCAGCGCATCGACGAGGCGCGCGACATCACACGCTATCTGATCAACCTGCTGGTTTTCCTTGGGCTTCTGGGCACATTCTGGGGGCTGGCCACCACGGTTCCCGCTGTGGTCGAGACCATCCGCTCCCTTGCCCCACAAGAAGGCGAGACCGGCCTTGAGGTCTTTGCCAAGCTGATGGGCGGGCTTGAAAACCAACTTGGCGGCATGGGCACGGCGTTTTCGTCGTCGCTGTTAGGACTTGCCGGATCACTGGTGCTGGGCCTTTTGGAACTGTTCGCAGGCCACGGCCAGAACCGCTTTACCCGCGAGTTGGAGGAGTGGCTGTCTTCGATCACCCGGATCGGCATTGGCAGCGACGAAGGCAGCAGCGAGGCGGGCGCGCTGGGTCTGGTCATCGACCATATGGCCGGGCAGATGGAACAGCTGCAGATGCTGTATTCGCAGTCCGAGGTCAGCCGGTCGCAAACCGACGGGCGGATCGGCGAACTTGCCAGCGCGCTGGTGCGCCTGACCGAGCTTTTCGAATCCGAGAAGGGTCAGGCCGCGACGCTGAAGCGGATCGCCGAAGGGCAGGAGCGGATGATCGCCATCATGGGCGCGACTGAGGCCAGCGGTCAGGGCGACGGCGAAAGCCGGATGCGCCTGCGGTCGATCGACGTGCAACTGCTGCGTATCCTTGAGGAAATGTCGGCAGGACGGCTGGAAACCGTCGCCGATCTGAAAAGCGATCTTGCCGCGATGAGTGCGGCGATCCGCCAGCTTGGCCGGGCCACGACGGGGCGCAGCTAGGATGGCACGGGCATCGCGCCGCGACAGTTCGTTGATCTGGCCGGGATTCGTCGATGCGGTGACGACGCTGTTGATGGTGCTGATGTTCGTGCTGACCATCTTCACCATCATGCAATCGATCCTGCGGCAGGAAATCACCACGCAGGGCACCGAACTTGACGAGCTTTCCGCGCAAGTGGCCGATCTGGCTGGCGCTTTGGGGCTTGAACGCGACCGCACCAGCGATTTGCTGGCGGAGGGTGAACGGCAGGCATCGCTGATCGCCACGCTGCGCAGCGATCTGGCGGGTCTCGATGCCGATCTTGCGGCGGCGGCCAGTCAGATCAGTGATTTCGAGGCTCAGGTGGCCTCCCTGCTGATCGAGCGCGACACCGCACAGGGTGAGGCTGCGCGCCTGACCGCCTCGGTCTCCGATCTAGAAGATGCGCAGGCGAAACTTCTGACCGAGGCCGAGGCGATGACCGTTGCGCTGGCGACCGCCCGAGACGAGTTGGATGCCGGGGCCGAGGCCGCGCGCCTTGCCGCCGCCCAGCGCGAGGCGATTGAGGCTTTGCTGGCCGAGGTTCAGCAAAAGGGCGAGGCGGATGCCGCAGCCTTGGCCAGTGCAAAGACCGAGATCACCGAGTTCGAGGCGGCGCGTCTGGCCGATGCGGCGGCGCTGGCCCTGTTGCGCGAAAGGCTGGCCGGAGCGGATACCGAACTGACCGCGATGACCCTTTCGCTTGAAGCGGAACGCAAACGTGCCGAAGAGACGCTGACCCTGTTAGCCGCCGCGCGGATCGCGGTTGTCGAAGGCGAAAGCGAAACGTCGGCCGCCTTGGCCACCGCCGAGGCCCTGCTTCTGGCCGAGCAGGAAAAGGCGCTGGATGCCGCGCGTGACGTCGAATTACTGAACCAGCAGGTTGCCGCCCTGCGCAGCCAGCTTGGCAGTCTGCAAACCGTGCTGGACGAATCGAAGGCCCGGGACGAGGCGGCGCAGGTGCAACTGGAAAGCCTGGGCACCGAATTGAACGCCGCCCTTGCGCAAGTAGCGTCGGAACAAAGCCGCCGGGCCGATCTGGAGGCCGCCGAAAAGGAACGTCTGGCCGCCGAAAATCAGGACCTTGCCCGGTTCCGGTCGGAATTCTTCGGTCAGCTGTCCACCCTGCTTTCGGGGCGCGAGGGCGTGCGGGTGGTTGGCGACCGTTTCGTGTTCTCCTCAGAGGTGCTGTTCAATGCCGGTTCAGCCGATCTTGCCCCCGAAGGGCGCGAGCAGATCGCGAGCGTGGTCCGCACGCTGGACGAGGTGCGCGGCAAAATTCCTGCGGGCATTGACTGGATCATCCGCGTCGATGGTCATACCGACAACGTGCCGCTGTCAGGCGGCGGTGCATTCGCCGACAACTGGGAGCTAAGCCAGGCCCGCGCCCTGTCGGTGGTGCGCTTCATGCAGGACGAGTTGGGCTTTCCGCCGGACCGGATGGCCGCCACCGGCTTTGGCGAATACCGCCCGGTGGCTGCGGGTGACACCGAAGACGTGCGCGCCCAGAACCGGCGGATCGAGTTGAAGCTGACGGAACGGTAGGGATTGCCACCGCTCATCGGCCCTTGCGGGCATTCTTCGCTGGGGGGTGACCCCGGTCCAG
>CAIXBE010000037.1 GCA_903917595.1 uncultured Rhodobacterales bacterium | reverse complement strand
GGGCAGCGACATCCGCGCCAATCCCGGCATCTCGGTCAAGCTGTCGGCGCTGTTCCCGCGCTATGAGATCGCCAAACGCGCCCGGGTGATGGAGGAATTGGTCCCCCGCGTCCGCGCGCTGGCGACGCTGGCCAAGGCGGCTGGCTTGGGCTTCAACATCGACGCGGAAGAAGCCGACCGGCTGGAATTGTCGCTGGAGGTGATCGAGGCCACGCTTTCCGACCCGGCGCTGAAGGGCTGGGACGGGTTTGGCGTCGTGGTGCAGGCCTATGGTCGCAGGGCTGGCGCGGTGATCGACTGGCTCTATGCGCTGGCCGAAGGGCTGGACCGCAAGATCATGGTGCGGCTGGTGAAAGGCGCCTACTGGGACGCCGAGGTGAAACGGGCGCAGGTCCTTGGCTTGACCTCGTTCCCGGTCTTTACAAGGAAGCAGTCGACCGATGTCAGCTATATCGCCAATGCCCGCAAACTGCTGGCGTTGACCGACCGGATCTATCCGCAGTTTGCCACTCATAACGCCCATACCGTCGCCGCAGTCCGTCACCTTGCGAGGGAAACCGGCGTCGGGGTCGCGGCCTACGAATTCCAGCGCCTGCACGGCATGGGCGACCGGCTGCATGACCTTGTGCTGACCGATCACGGCACACGCTGCCGGATTTATGCCCCGGTTGGCGCGCATCGTGACCTGCTGGCCTATCTGGTCCGCCGCTTGCTGGAAAACGGCGCAAACTCCAGCTTCGTCAACCAGATCGTTGATCTGGAAGTCGCCCCCGAGATCGTCGCCGCCTGCCCGCTGACGGCGGTCGAAGGCATGGCCCTTATCCCCAGCCCGGTGCTTGCTACTGGTCCGGCGCTGTTTGCACCCCGCAAGAATTCACGCGGCTGGGACCTGACCGATGCCACCGACCTTGCCGGGATCGAGGCCGCCCGCGCCCCCTTTGCCACCAGCACCTTTGACGCCGCCCCGCGTCTGGCCGGCCGGGTGGTCGCTGGTCCACGACTGGCAGTCATGAACCCCGCGACCGGCGCCCCGGTGGGCCATGTCCTGACCGCAGGCGCGCCGGATGTGGATACCGCCTTGAGGCTGGCCGAACCCTGGACCGCCGCTGCCGCTGAACGCGCGTTGGTCCTGAACCGCGCCGCCGACCGGCTGGAGGCCGACTTTGGCCGCATCTTCGCGCTTCTGTCACGTGAGGCGGGCAAGACCCTGTCCGATGCCGTGTCCGAACTGCGCGAGGCGGTGGATTTCCTGCGCTATTACGCGGCCGGTGCGGGCACGCTTGTCCACCCCGCGCGGGGTGTCTTCGCTTGCATCAGCCCGTGGAACTTTCCGCTGGCGATCTTTTGTGGTCAGGTTTCCGCAGCCCTTGCCGCAGGCAATGCGGTGCTGGCCAAACCGGCCGAACAGACCCCGTTGATCGCTGCCCTTGCCGTCGACCACCTGCTTGCCGCCGGGGTTCCGGCCACCTCGCTGCAACTCTTGCCCGGCGACGGCACAGTCGGTGCCGCCCTGACCCGCGACCCCCGGGTGCAAGGCGTAGCCTTCACCGGATCGACCGCCACCGCGCAAGCCATCCGCCGCGCCATGGCCGATCATCTGGACCCGACCGCCCCGCTGATCGCGGAAACCGGCGGTTTGAATGCGATGCTGGTGGATTCGACCGCGCTGCCGGAACAGGCGGTGCGCGATATCCTTGCCTCAAGCTTCCAGTCGGCGGGCCAGCGCTGTTCGGCCCTGCGCTGCCTTTACCTGCAGGAAGACGTGGCCGACACCATCACCGAAATGCTTTACGGCGCGATGGACGATCTTGCGGCGGGCGCCCCCTGGGACCTTGCCACCGATACCGGCCCGGTGATCGACGCCGCCGCGCAATCTGCCATCGCGGCCTATGTCGATACCGCTCGCGCCGAGGGTCGGGTGCTGAAGGAACTGACCGCCCCGGCGCATGGCCATTTCATCGCGCCCACGGTCCTGCGCGTCACCGGCATTGCCGACATGCCGCGCGAGATCTTTGGCCCGGTCCTGCACATCGCGACCTTCAAGGCGGGTCAGATTGACGCCGTGGTCGATCAAATCAATGCCACCGGCTATGGGCTGACCTTCGGCCTGCACTCGCGCATTGACGACCGCGTGCAGCGGATCACCGACCGGATGCAGGCCGGTAACACCTATGTCAACCGCAACCAGATTGGCGCGGTGGTCGGCAGTCAACCCTTTGGCGGAGAAGGGCTTTCCGGCACCGGACCCAAGGCGGGCGGGCCGCATTACCTGACACGGTTTACCACGGAACCCATGCCCGGCGGGACCGCCGATGATGGGTCAACAACAGTCGAGACGGCGGCAAATCTGCTGGCCGGTCCCTGGCCAAAGCTGGACCCGGTTACCGTCGATCTGCCCGGACCAACGGGCGAATCCAACCGCCTGACCCAGGTGCCGCGCGCGCCGCTTCTGTGCCTTGGCCCCGGTCGGGCCACGGCGCTGGCACAAGCCGAGGCGGTCCGCCGTTTGGGCGGCCATGCGGTCGAATGCCCCGGCCTGCCACCTGCCTCGCTGACCTCGCTGGCCGGGTTCTCGGGTGCGCTGTGGTGGGGAATGCCCGACGAAGGACGCCCCCATGCGCAGGCCCTTGCCGCGCGTCCCGGCCCGATCCTGCCCTTGATCGCCACCCCGGACGCAGGCCACGCGCGGTTGGAGCGGCATCTTTGCATCGACACCACCGCTTCGGGCGGGAACGCGCAGTTGCTGGCGGCGGCCTCGGATGCTTGACGCCTGATTGCGGATCGGAAAGGGTGGCCCATGTTTCCGATCCGCGACCACAACCCCTCGGGGCGAACCGCTTATGTCACCATCGCGCTGGTCGCGGTCAACATTCTGGTATTCCTAGGATATTTCCTGTCCAAGAATGACTTCCAGCTGGATGTCTTCTTCCGAACCTGGGGCCTTGTGCCCGCCCGCGTCATGGCGGGCGAGGGGATTGAGACGCTGTTCACCTCGATGTTCCTGCATGGCGGCTGGGCGCATCTGGCCGGCAACATGCTGTTTTTGTGGATCTTCGGCGACAACCTTGAGGAAGAGATGGGCCATTTCGGCTTTCTTGTCTTATACCTTGCCGCAGGCCTTGCCGCCGGTGCGGCGCAGATCGCGTCCGGGCCCGGCTCACCCGTGCCGATGGTCGGGGCCTCGGGGGCGATTGCCGGGGTGATGGGCGGCTATCTGTTGCTGTTCCCGCGCGCGAAGGTCGATGTCCTGGTCATTTTTCTGATCTTCTTTCGCATCTTCGCCATCCCGGCCTGGATCGTGCTTGGGGTCTGGTTTGCCCTGCAACTGGTGTCCGGGGCATCCTCGCCCGGCATTGGCGACGTGGTGGCCTATTGGGCGCATGCCGGGGGCTTTCTGGGTGGGCTGGCGCTGACGCTGCCGGTCTGGCTACGGCGCGGCGCCAAGGGCTATTGGCGGGCGACCGAAGGCCACCCGCCGCATCCCGAAACTCAGTTCCTTGCCGCGCGGTCGAATGTGCCACTGATCCGGCGCCGGTCGTAGGGGCCGACCCAACTTCTTGTAAGTCAGTTAAGTCGTCCTACAAGCTTTAGCGTGCTGGGTCCTGGCAGGGATGTAAACCACAAAGGCCAGACCTCAGGGTCGTCGGCACTCTGGCACCCAAAACGCCCATTTTCTGACCTTTACCAGTGGCTTGACCGGAAAACCTTACCAAAATTTTGCCAGATTTTCGTTGACTAATGCTGCCATCGTGCAATGTCTGCCGCATTGCATCGCAAAATTCGGAGATCTGCATGCGCCGCTATCTTGCAGCCATTGCCCTCAGTATCGCCCTGTTGCCGGGCGCTGCCATGGCCGAACGCGTCGTTGCCCGCGTCTCGATCACCAACCAGACGATGGAGGTCTTCCACGAAGGCCGCCACCTTTACACTTGGGCGGTGTCAACCGCCAAGGCGGGCAAAGAGACGCCCACCGGGGTCTTCAAGGCCGAGGTCCTGTCGAAACACCACCGCTCGCGGCTCTATAACAACGCGCCGATGCCGTTTGCGATCTTTTACGACGGGCACTATGCGATCCACGGCACCGACCAGATCAAGCGGCTTGGCGCTCCTGCCAGCCATGGCTGTGTGCGGCTGCACCCCGACAATGCCGAAATCCTGTTCGACATGGTGAAATGGGAAGGCATGGAGAACATGCGGGTGGAGATCGTGCAGTAAGCACGCCGTCAGCCGCCCTTTCCTTTGCGGCCCCTTGCGCATATACCCCCGGCCCGAACCGGTCCTTGAGCCGGTCCCCGAACCGACCGGAGTTTTCGCCCATGCAAGGCAGTGCCAACCTCAACCTGATGATCAAGGCCGCCCGCAAGGCCGGGCGCAGCCTGGTCAAGGACTTCCGTGAGGTGGAAAACCTGCAGGTCTCGGTCAAGGGTCCGGGCGATTTCGTGTCCCGCGCTGACCGCGAGGCGGAACGGCTGATCAAGGAAGACCTGCTGGGCGGCCGCCCGACCTATGGCTGGCTGGGCGAGGAAACCGGCGGGGCCGACGGGGCCGACCCAACCCGCCGCTGGATCGTCGATCCGTTGGACGGGACCACGAACTTTCTGCACGGCATGCCGCATTGGGCTGTGTCGATCGCGCTGGAGCACAAGGGCGAAATCGTGTCTGCCGTGGTCTATGATCCCGCGAAGGACGAGATGTTCTGGGCTGAAAAGGGTGCAGGCGCCTGGCTGAACGACAATCGCCGCCTGCGGGTGTCGGGTCGGCGGACCATGTCCGAAGCGGTCTTTGCCACCGGGGTGCCCTTTGGTGCCAAGTCGACCCTGCCGGCCACGCTGCAGGACCTTGCCCGCCTGATGCCCGGTTGCGCCGGGGTGCGGCGCTGGGGTGCGGCGTCTCTGGACCTCGCCTTTGTCGCGGCCGGGCGCTTTGATGGCTACTGGGAGCGTGAGTTGCAGCCATGGGACGTCGCGGCGGGGATCCTCTTGGTCAAGGAAGCTGGTGGCATGGTCGAAGGCCTGCGCGTTGGCTCTAATCCCTTGGACGGGGCGCTGATCGCCGGGAACGACGGGCTTTTTCCGGCCTTTTCGGGAACGATCCGCGGCTGAAGTCGAATTCTTCCAAGAATTTGGTCCGGAACCTTCAAAGGTTCCGGACCGGAGTTTTCCAAAACTACGCCCGGCAAGACCTATCCGCGCTGCAGTTTGACGGGTTCGCTGCGGGCCAGCCGCAGGAAATGCGCAATATGGGGTTTGCCCGCGTCCTCTTCCCGAGTTGCCGCGCACATGCGTTTGGTCACCGGACCCGGACCAAGCGGCCGGGTCACATAATCTGCATTCGACTTGACCTCGCGCATCACCCAGTCGGGCAGCACCGCCACCCCGCGACCCGATCCGACCAGCATCAGGATCACCGCAGTCATTTCCGCCGTGCGCTGGGCGCGGGGCTCGACCTTGGCGGGGGTCAGGATCTCGGTGAAGATATCCAGCTTGTCGCGGCTGACCGGATAGGTGATCAGAACCTGATCGCGAAAATCTTCGGCGGTGATGTATTCCCGCGCGGCCAAGGGGTTGGCCGATGACGCGACAAAGGTCGGATGGTAGTCGAAGAGCGGGTTGAAGACGACCCCGGGCGGTGGATCGCGGTCGGACGAGATCACCAGATCAATCTCCTCCCGGTTCAGCGCCGACATCGCCTCGAAGGCCAGACCTGCGCGGATGTCCACGTCGACCTCGGGCCAG